>CAZYYM010000027.1:0-35786 GCA_964651385.1 uncultured Gammaproteobacteria bacterium
AATGATCATTTGTGATGCAGCACACTGAGGAAATGGCGCTGCACCCATGAACACCCTGAATTAACCTGGAGAAAGCGTTTTCGCCATGTAATCTATCTCGATTCAAAATCCCCCGCCTTCACGGGCTTGGCGGTTCGAGTCCGCCCGCTGGTATCAACTCTTTTACGGGATAGAACAGCACTTCCCTGTGCCGCCCGAGTGTCTGGATTAAGCCGCTTTTCCCTCGTTGCGTTTATGTTCCAGCGTATTACCAGTTTTGCCGATGGCGATAGACTTCGGCTTCATCGCTTCGGGTATTTCTTTCACCAGGCTGACCCTCAACAAACCATTATTGAGATCTGCGCCAGTGACTTCGATGAAATCAGCCAGATTAAATTTACGCTCAAAGGAACGATTGGCGATTCCCTGATACAGATAGCTGCGCTCTTTATCAGTTTCAGCTTTCTTACCGCGGACACTGAGTACACCTTTCTCGACCTGGATGTCGAGCTCACTATCTTCGAATCCGGCAACTGCAAGGGTTATAGCATATTCGTTTTCGCCTAAAGATTCGATATCGTAAGGCGGGTAGCCGGTGGCTGTTTTTTCACTGCGCAATGCGGTATCAAGCATGGAACCAAAACGATCAAAGCCAATACTGCTGCGATATAGCGGGGTTAAGTCGATTGTTGTCATAACAAATTCTCCATTAGAAGCAATTTAAATTAAAGTATCCGGGAACATCCGGAGCTACGAATGCCACTCTCTTCGAGACCTGACTTTCGTCTTTATATAAATGGGAACTGGCAATGATATTTCAAGCAGTTTCTGGTATTTTATTGCTGCTTTTCATTAGCAACACACTAGATTCAAGATTCGCGCCAGCAGAACTGTCATTGGCGAAGCCGTTGATAAACGCACGGAGAGTTTTGAGCTCAGAAAATCGAATTCGGGAATGCCCTTTTAGAATGAATCAGCATATATTGGGTTGCATATGGATTTCTGGCGCACGTCGAACAGTAAATTATACGCAACACCTGCGTATTGTGTACGAGGTTTGGTGATTCAGGCATCGCTTTGCATTACACTCCTACTTCAGCAGAGGCCAGTAGCCCGACCAACGACCGACAAGCCGCTTTGTCTACCACCAATATCATCCACTCAACGAGATGCAAAAATGAAACAATTTATAATCGCAATCATGACGACCAGTTTGATCATGGTGTCGGGATGTCAGACTTTCGATGCCTATACCGGTGAGCAGAAAACTTCAAGCACTGCTAAAGGAGCAGGCATCGGGGCTGGCGTGGGAGCGGTGCTGGCCTATTTAACCAACCGTAAGAAAAACAGTAAAGATCGTAAAAAGGCCATGTTAAAGGCAGCCGGGATAGGTGCAATTGCCGGAGGGGGCGTCGGTTATTACATGGATACGCAGGAAGCCAAGTTACGTCAGCAACTACGCAGTACCGGTGTCAGCGTCGAACGCGATGGCAATAACATTAATCTCATTATGCCCGGCAATATTACTTTTCAGACTGGAAAACACACATTAAACGCCGGTTTCCACGAAGTGCTTGATTCGGTCGTACTGATCCTGAATGAATTCAACAAAACCATCATTGTGGTTGCAGGGCATACCGATAGTAAAGGCTCGAACGCATACAATCAGAGACTATCCGAGCGCCGAGCGACCTCGGTGAGTGAGTACCTGCTCTCTAAACAGGTAAACGATGCGCGTATTGAAACGGTGGGATTTGGCGAAGATCATCCGGTAGCAGATAATGGTAGCGAAGAAGGTCGGGCACTTAATCGCCGTGTCGAACTGTCATTGATACCAATCACCGAAGGTTCCTGATCGCTCTGCTAGCCGGGGATTAAAATTTCCGGCGCCTGATATAGAAAATCGCCTTAAATAGGCAAAATTAACCAAACAGGCCAATAAAAATGACTAGAACGCCCTCAACCATGCTTGAACTCGGTACAAAAGCACCCGAAATAAATTTACCCAACCGGGTTACGGGCAGAAATACCGTACTATCTGATTTTGACGGCCAGCCATTATTAGTTGTATTTTCCTGCAATCACTGCCCATACGTTATCCATATTCTTAAATCATTTACCGAATACGCCAATGCTGCACAGCTTCAAGGCCTATCAGTTGTCATGATTAACGCCAATGATGTCGGCAACTACCCGGATGACAGCCCGGAGAAAATGGAGGATTTATCCAGAGAATATGGCTTCGAATTCCCCTATCTTTACGATGAATCGCAATCCGTAGCCTTAGCCTATCGCGCCGCCTGTACGCCCGATTTCTTTTTGTTCAATCACCATCACGAACTGGTTTATCGAGGTCAATACGACGGCTCACGGCCGGGTAATCAGGAACCCGTAACCGGTGTTGATCTAAAGGCCGCGAGTGATGCGTTATTCTCGGGGAACGCACTATCCGCCACACAGTTACCGAGTATGGGCTGCAATATCAAATGGCGGCGGGGTAACGAACCGCAATATTTTTAGGATATTTCGACATCGTCTTTATTTTCTTCAATTTCAATATGGGTATCATCTTCGGCAGTGGCACCCACTTTTTCGACCACTTCAAAATTAGCCAGTTCGTGATCGGCGCCGCCTCCGAACATACTCCCGAATTCGGCGATCATGTTGCCCATGGTCGTTTTGGTAATGCCTAACTCATCTTCGAGGCTATTGCTTTTTTTCTTCAACGCCTCGATTTCATCGAGTAACTGCTTTCGCTCAGTTTCAGGCATGACTTCAGCCTCTTCGACTTTAGGCTTTAATGCTTTATAAATATCGATGAGTTCAGCGACTGAAGCATCCATTGCAGTAATGATTTCGGCGTCATCGGTCAGGTAGCTTTTGATCAGCTTCTGAAATAATAGCTTTTCACCTTTATCAATAGTTTCGACCGCCTTCTTTAAATCGCCGCCTTCCAGTTGATAAATTTCCTGTAAAAATGAACCCGTTTCGCTGGTACGAACTTCGCTTTGCTTCTTGATCTGTGCGACCAGTTGCGCAATAGCATGACGCCTGCGCTTCTTTCGGCGCATCGAAACAACGAGCACCAACACCAGTGCAACCGAAATACCCACAAGGCTTTCAATCAGTAGGATAAAAACCGCAGCATTGACTTCCATGGCAGCCCGGCCTATTCCAGTAAAAATTCAGCGGGTGTCGATTTACGTCGTATCATCAAATACACACCAACGGCTAGCAGAATTATAACCAGATTGGATACGCCAATAATGATTGAAGTAAAAACCCAGTCTGGGCCCGTTTCTTTGTCGCCTTGGTCGATTCCAATATCATTTTCCGAAGTAACCGGGTCATCTGGTTTCGTCGATTCTTCTACGAGTGGTGCTCGGTATACGCCCAGCATCGAGAACTTGCCAAGATCGAGTTTTACAGCTTCTCCGGCCTGACCTTTAGCTTCAATAGAAAGCTGTGCATTATAGAGTCCATCGAGAACTGTTTCTACCTGCCCAATCCACCGGTTTTCCCGGTTTTCAAGGGCCAGCGCTTCGCGCTTACCATCGGGTGATTCAAGAAAAACCGACGGTTGCAGACTTTCGGGGACCAGGTATTCCTCACGTGATTCGACGCTGAAATTATAAAAACCGGCCTGATCGGTTGGCAATACCGATACTTTCACCGGCCACTGGACATTGACATCAACGCGCCTGCTACGATTAAAAGTGCGGCTATCCGCTGTTACCAAAATACTATGCTGACCTTCTTCCAGGCCCTCGGCAAATTTATACAGGTACTGCCCTTTACGGCTTCGGTCCTTACTATGTTTCAGACTTTTTTGGGCTTCAGAGCCATTGCTATCTGTATGCTTCAAATTAAATTTGACGAAACGTAAAAAGCTATTCTTGCTAATTGGCTTATCCTTGTTATAAAGGGCCGCACTCAGGCTAATGCTCTGACCGGGAAATACATAACGGGGTAGGCCATTCAATTCGAGTCGTAAATCCGTTACAACCATCAGCCGGTTATCGGGATCAGTATCAGCTTCTATGCTCCAGATACCTTTTGCGGGTTTTTTTATGGTAATTAAATCGTAACCCTCGTCGCTTCGCCAGATCGAGTTGCCCCGCTTTCTTGCACTAATCCGGTTACTGTCCGGCGAAAATATTACGGTAGCCTTACTACCGGGTTTACGGAAAACCAGTAAAGTCATTTCCTTGATTGTCGAATCCACCTTAAATTGGTTATCTGTGATACTGATGGT
Source organism: uncultured Gammaproteobacteria bacterium (assembly GCA_964651385.1). Taxonomy (GTDB): domain Bacteria; phylum Pseudomonadota; class Gammaproteobacteria. The sequence goes on from CAZYYM010000027.1 coordinate 4,235, forward strand.
GGGCGGCAATGTTGCTCGTTCAAACATCTTAAAAAATATTTTTTGCAAATCTTCCGCGGTTTCGGCGACTTCGAAAAAACCGTCGGTGTCCAGCGCCAGGCGTTTCAGCAATACTTCGTCCGCATCTTCTGACAGGGCAATCGCCTGTACATGGACGCCCGCCTTTTGCAATCGTTTAACGCTTTTATTCAAAATTGCCTGTCTGGACTTAATATTCTTTGCCGTGTCTTTGGAAACGTCGACCTGTCCATCGGTAAGCAAAATTAAATTACGGCGGGTTGAAGGGTCGACATGATCCCAGCCTTTGGTAGCTCGGGCGAGGGCGCTCTCAATATTGGTGAACAGGGCATTTGAATGAATTTCTTCGGCTCCCAGATCGGCCCGCTTTCGCCAGGCTGCATCAACTTTTCCCCATTTTACGGTCATATTAACGTATCGGCCAAAAGTCCACACACCCGCTTTACTGCCGGTGGGAATAAGTCCGTTTAAAAGCTTCATCGCTGGTACGCGAAGATTAGCTGGATCAGTTTTTTTCATACTACCCGACACATCGATGACAATACGGATATCATCAATTTGGCCAGCCGCAAACAGGTTCGTACTCACGCTAAATGCGCAAAAAAGAACAAACATGCGAATAGATTTCAGCATACGAAGCAGGTATTCCTTCTGATACATTTAATATATCGGCTGTAGCTGAAAAACCTTAATCATTTTGACCACTTAGTAACCTGTGCTTTTGAGCTTGCAACCGATATACTTGTCTCTGGCTAAAAGTATAGAAGCTAGATAAATAAATGCCTGGTCTGCCTGAATTCAACAACAATCCCCAGATAAACACCTCAACCTACGATCTGTGCGTCAAGGCATTCAGAACTACCAGAAAGTTACTAAAACTCAACATAAAACTCCATCAGGACGAAGGCGCAACAATAGATGCGGCGCAAATGGGCGACATATTTCTGTTCAACCATTTCGCCCGATTCGAAACATTTATACCCCAATATTTGCTTCACGAAGCCACTGGCGCCTATTGTCGTTCGGTGGCTTCCAGCGAATTTTTCGATGGGGATGAACGATTTACCCAGTTTCTCTATTCAGTGGGCGTCATTCCAAATGACTTACCGAATTTATTTCCGTTTCTGGTACGTGAAATCCTGCATAACCGTAAGCTTGTAATATTTCCGGAAGGCGGTATGGTTAAAGACAAACGCGTCGTTGACCATCGCGGCCAATATGGCATTTTTTCACGAACAGCGAATGAACGGCGCAAACATCATCGCGGCTCAGCGGTGATCGCTCTGGCACTCGATGCCTTTAAGACCGCTCTGCTTCGTGATTATTCAAGTGGCCACTACGATCGGGTCGATCGCTGGGCGGAACAGCTTGGATTTGATACTACGGAAGCTCTGATGGTTAAGGCTGTGAAACCAACAGTTGTCGTGCCAAGTCAGATCACATTTTACCCGATTCGCGTTAATGACAACATTCTGCTTCAGGCTGCACGCCTGTTCAATCGGGGCATTAACAAACGGTTTGCCGAGGAGTTACTGATTGAGGGCAATATGCTGTTGAAGGATACCGACATGGATATCCGTTTTTCAAAACCGATAGTTGTCGGGGAATACTGGCGCTGGTGGGAGAAAAAATTACTGCCGAATGTGGTGCATCAATTTGAAACACTCGATGAACTGTTCCAACTGAAACCCAAGGCAGGCCGTTGGAGTGGCCGGATATCTTCCCTCGGTATGAAAGCTAAAAGTTATCATGTACGCGACGATTACATGGAATCTATGTACCGTGCTGTCACCATTAATCTGAGTCATATTTCTTCCTATTTAATTTTGTGTTTATTCCGTCGTGGCCTGCGGCGTTTGCGTCGTACCCAGGTTCATAAAATGCTTTATATTTCGATTAAGCAGATTCAGACCTCGGATTACCATTTACATCGAAGTTTGCTCGACCCCGCAGAATACGGTGCTATTGCCAACCGGGGCAGTACCCGACTGGATCAGTTTTTATCGACAGTAAAATCCATGGGACTGGTTCATATAGAAGATTTGGAATATGTACTGGATGAAAAATTGATCCAGGATTTCGAAATTGATGAAATTCGTACGGAAAATTTGATCAGTGTCTATGCCAACGAAATTGCACCGTTATCAGACGTTACCGGTATCATTGAAAAGACAATCGATCGAGTTAACCAGGTCGATGCCCGAGCATTTGCCGACTACCGCTTTGATGATCAGTTAATGGCTTTGCAATGGGATAAAAAACAATTCAGCAAACCGAAATATCTCGAAATCAATCAACAGCAAACGGCAAGCGCCGATGCAAACTGGTTTTTTCTAAAATCGAGCAACAAAGCAGCCAGCGCAGTGTTAGTCATCCATGGATTTTTAGCCGGCCCTGCAGAAATGCGCAGTCTGGCCAACCGCCTTCATGCTGATGGCCATCATGTTCTGGGCGTTCGTCTGAAAGGGCACGGGACATCACCCTGGGACTTGAGAAGCCGAGACTGGAACGACTGGTTAGCCTCGGTTATGCGTGGCTTTGAAATCATCAAGGCTTATAGCCAATCGATACATATAGTCGGTTTCTCGACTGGCGGACTGCTGGCTTTATTACTTTCGGCCAATAATCCACACCGAAAAATTACCAGCGTTACCAGTATTTCTGCACCCGTCGTTTTTATCAATAAAAATATGAAATTCGTGCCTTTACTACACCACGCCAACAAAATTGTGCGATGGGTTTCATCGGAAGGTCTGGTGCCCTTTAGACCGAATCAACCCGAACATCCCGAAGTCAATTATCAGCATATTCCTATTCGGGCTTTATATCAGTTACAGTTACTAATCGAACATATCATGGAACAACCATTAACCATTAATGCCCGGGTCAATCTTTATCAGTCCAACCATGATCCGGTTGTCGATCCTTCCAGTATCGATCGACTCTTCAACCACATTGAATCTGAGTGTAAAAATAAATACCTTATTGAGTCGAATCAGCATGGTGTGGTTTACGAAAACCTGGACAATATCCAGGAAAAAATTTGCGCTAAATTATCTGATTAGGATAATTTTCCTCCCGTGACCCTGCACAGATAGATTGGCTGACGGAAACGTTTTAATATTGCCGGATTAGTTCGAATTTTCATCGCTGCTAAAAAATTCCAGTAGCTCGCCCATCTGCCTCGTACGCGCCAACGAAGCTTCACTGGCTGCAGAAGTTTGTTCAGCCAATGCGGCATTATGCTGCGTAATGGTATCCATTTGCACCACTGCTTTATTCACTTCCTCGATACCATAGGCCTGCTCTTTTGACGAAGCCGCCATTTCAGCCATTATCGAACCAACCTTCTGTACACCGGTTACAATTTCACTCAGGGTTTTGCCTGATTCATTCACCAATTTACCACCGGCATCGACCTTTGCTGCACTATCCAGAATCAGACTTCTGATTTCCTTCGCTGACGAAGCAGAACGCTGAGCCAGATTTCTGACTTCGTTGGCAACTACGGCGAACCCACGACCTTCTTCACCCGCGCGAGCCGCTTCCACAGAAGCATTGAGCGCCAGTAAATTGGTTTGAAAGGCAATCTCATCGATAACGCTGATAATATCGGCAATCTGATTACTGGCAGCCGTTATTTCATTCATCGCCGAAACCGCTTCCTTGACCACCGAACCACCCTGTTCGGCCATACCAACGGCATCCACTGCGAGGTCACTGGCTTCCTGGGCATTATCCGCGTTTTTACGTACGGTGCTGGTTAATTCTTCCATACTGGAGGCTGTTTCCTCCAGCGACGAAGCCTGTTCCTCAGCTCGTTCCGACAGACTGTTATTACCGGCCGAAATTTCTTTACTGGAGTTCCGAATAAATTCGCTCGATTCACGAATTTCACCAACAACGCTTTCGAGCTTATCGATGGTCGAGTTGATATTGTTTTTAACCGCCTCATATATGCCTGAATATTCACGAGTAACTTTCTGACTTAACAGGCCCTGTGAAACCGCCTCCATCACACTATTGACTTCATCAAAGGTTTCGGAAACCACGCTCAGCAATTGATTAATTCCCTCACTGAGCTGGCCGAAAAATCCTGCCTTACCAGCCATATTGATGCGTTTACCCAAATTACCCAACTGGGCAGCCGAGACGATATCGGCGACTTCCTCTTCAACCGCGACTTCACTGGTACGGTCCAGCCATTCGATAACAGTGCCACGACGAACACCGGACTCGTTAACCACCGGATTCGCTGTTAACGCCAGTGTACGACCACCGACTTTAATGGTATTTTGGTATCGCTGCATCAGACTATCGAGTAAACCACGTTGATGAGCTGGATTTTTATGAAATACATCCATGTTTGAGCCCATCAGTTTCGCGGCACTGAAATTGGGTAATTCTTTCAGCAGATCATTTTCGATATTGTCAAACATCTCTACCACCGATTTATTCATATAGATAATATTGTAATCAGTATCGGCTACCATGACATTGCTGCTCGCCGTATCGAGCGCCTGTTGAATACGCATCGCCCGTTCCGCCTCTTCACGGGCTTCCATGATGTCATAACCGAGTTTAATCTGTATAGACTTGCAACCCCGTTGTATATCACCTATTTCATCGGATCGCTTGATATCGATTTCGGCATTAACCGGATCTTCCTGTAGATCTGCAAATAACCCGGCCAATTGTTTAACTGGCCTGATAATAGAAGTGACACTAGCAACACCAAATACCGTTGCCAGAATAACGCCAATCACTGATATGGCTATAAAAAGATTTGAACTACTATCAGCAGATTGACCGAAACCATACCAGCCCTGGAAAATAATTATGGCGGCCAATAGGGTAAATGATGTCACCAGACGCGTCTGTATATTGAAAAACCGATTGATAGCCTGCCAGTATTTCGCCAGACCTTTGACCTCCAGGCTCACCTCTCCCGTATTGATTCGTTTGTAAAGTGCATCTGCTGCTGCTACCTGATCCCGTGTGGGTATCTTGCGTACCGACATATATTCCGATATCTGACCGTTTTTAAAAACCGGCGTCACATGCGCTTCAACCCAATAATGATCACCATTTTTACATCGGTTCTTCACCATACCCATCCACGGTTCGCCTCTTTTCATGGTATCCCAGAGATCCTGGAAGGCGGCTGGCGGCATATCCGGATGCCGCACAATGTTGTGATTTTTACCCATTAATTCAAGTTCAGAAAATCCGCTGATATCGAGAAAATCCTGATTAACATAGGTAATGGCACCCTTCAGATTGGTTTTGGAGACAATTACCCCACCTTCGCGCATATGCACTTCGTGGTTAGTCACCGGATGATTAATTTTCATTAACTTGACCTCAGCGGATAAAAATACAAGCAGATTATTATTTATATTTAAGTAACTATTTCTGAGTGTAGTAAAGAATCGGCAAATATCCCTATAATTTTAGGGTTATCTCAAGGAGATTGATTTGCATCAAATGACAGGCGGTTTTTGATGCCTCAGGGAATCAAATTTCGTTATGTATTTCAACCTCACGACTGGGCAATCGATTGAATCGGGCCTGATGCACCTTGCTGGAACAGGCGCCTTGCTCAAAGAAAAGTTCCAGACAATGACTGACAACTGGAAAAGCAATTTCGTCCCAGGGAATGTGATTACGTGTAAACAATCCAACCTCGAGACTCTCGATTCCAGGTGCCACTTTTTCAGATAGCAGCTTGCCGACAAACATCAGATAAACCTGTGATATATAGGGCATGCTGAAAACCCCGAACAGGCTTAATTGGCCGGGTTGCGCATTGGCTTCCTCGATGCACTCCCGGGCCGCAGCCTGGTGAACGGTCTCATTGTTTTCCATGAACCCGGCAGGCAATGTCCAGAGACCATGACTGGGTTCGATGGCGCGTTTGCAGAGTAATACTTTGTCCTGCCAGGTCAGAATAGCCCCTGCGACATTATTTGGATTTTGATAATGTACAATGTCACAGGCTTTACAGACAAATCGTTCCCGGTTATCACCCGGTGGCACAAGCCTGGTTACTAGCTGACCACATTGACTACAATATTTCATCTATTTAACTCTTTCAAGGTAGCCAGAAGGAGTGGTCGAATATTACCGATACCCAGCGCCAGAATCTCTTTAATTTGATCCAGGTTGATCTCCGAATCATCAAGGCCGGCGCACCGATTAACAACCAGGGCAATGGACGAGTATTCCAGATTCAGTTCACGCGCCAATGCAGCTTCTGGCATACCGGTCATTCCAACCATATCGCAGCCGTCTGCTTTCAATCTCCTGATTTCAGCGGCGGTCTCCAATCGTGGGCCATTGGTGCAGCCATAAGTCCCGCCAGGTAGCAGATTTATACCAGTATTTTTGGCGGCTTTGATTATGGCTAAACCGAGTGTCCTGGTATAAGGCCAGGTGAAGTCAACATGCAGCAAATCGTCCTCGTCACTGTCGAAAAAACTGTGCTTGCGATTAGACGTGTAATCAATTATTTGATCTGGCAAACACAATACCCCCGGCACATAATCAGAATGAATACCGCCTACCGTATTAACGGCAATGATATGGGTCACGCCAATATTCTTCAGCGCCCATAAATTCGCCCGATAATTGATCCGGTGTGGAGGAAGCCGATGCGCCCGACCATGACGAGGTAAAAAAGCGACGCGGTAGTCCTTCCAGTAGCCTAGTTCTAATGCTGCCGAAATAGATCCGAAAGGCGTATCGTGTCTTTCCTCACTTTCAATTTGAAAGCCTTCATCGAGCTGGTACAGACCACTGCCACCGATAAAGGCATACAAATCACTCACTCAATAACCTTTTCGGGAATCGCATAGATACCGGATAAATTACGAAAATGACTGTTCAAATCCATTCCGGCGCCATAAACATAAAGGTCACCGCATTCAAGCCCGACGTAATCGGGTTGAATGTCGGCAATTTTTCGCTGATGGGATTTACGAATCAGGAATACACTATGACAGGACTTAGCCCCGTGTTTAAGACAATAGCCACGAACTTCTTCAAGGGTAAAACCCTGGTCAAAAATATCATCAATGATTAATACATGGCGATTACTAATCTCATTCTGTGGGTAGGCTTTCCAGAGAACATCCTTGCCCAATGTTGATAGCCGATAACGAGTGGCATGCACATAATCAACCGTGAGCGGAAAATCCCAGTGACGTAGTAATTGCCCGGTCAAATACAAACCGCCGTTCATAACGCATAACACCAGCGGAAAATCATCCCTGCAAGCTTTCGCAACCTGACCGGCCAAAGTGGAAATACCAGCTTCGACTGCCGCAGCATCGAACAGGCATTCTGCGGTTTCATGGACCTGCATCGATCTTTTTAATTGCATGACATTAATCGCATGGTGACTATTATTGCTCCAGTTTTATCGGGTCTGCCAGATATAACGTTGACGTTGGAAAAGCTATCTCGGCCTGATGAGACTCAATTATTTCGGCAATTTTAAGCATAATCTCTTGCTTAACGGAGTGAAATTCCACCCATTTGACCGTTTTCGTAAAGGCATAAACGAAGAAATCGACCGAACTGTCCGAAAAGACATTGAAATTGACGATCATTGTCTGTCCGACCTCAATGGCCTCGTGCGCCTTGAGCATGTTAGTCACATCATCAACAATTTTATTCATGCTACTGAGGTCGTTATAGCGCAGACCAATGGTCTCATAAATTCGACGATTCGCCATGCGAGATGGATTTTCGACCACAATATTAGTAAACACGGAATTGGGCACATACATCGGCTGAGATTCAAAGTTACGGATCATGGTCACACGCCAGCCGATTTTTTCCACAGTGCCTTCAATCTCACGATCAGGAGAGCGAATCCAGTCGCCAATTGAAAAAGGCCTGTCGAGATAGATGATCAACCCACCAAAAAAATTGGCGAGTAAGTCCTTTGCAGCAAAACCCACCGCTATGCCACCGACACCGCCCATGGCCAGCACACCCGAAATACTGAATCCCAGTGTCTGCAAAATGACCAGCGCTGATGTGATGATCACGGCCAGTCGCATCAGCTTGCTAATAGCCTCAGCGGTATGTAAATCGACCCCGCCAGAATTTTGCGTTATTTCCTTTTCGGCGCCCCGAATGAATGCTAAAACAAACCAGGTGATGCAAAGCAGTACTCCGATATCGCGGATAGAATCACTGATCGAAAAAATCGGGGATGTGGTTTCTGCATAAATAATATCAGCCGCAATATTGAGCCCGACTATCCACACAATCCAGCTCAATGGGCGTGACATAGCACTAACCACGATTTCATCCCAACGGGTTTTAGTACGCGTCAGTTTTAGCAGCATGCGCACCAACAAACGCTTTACAAAAAAATTAACAAATACCGTGATCAATACGACGACAAAAACCTGAACCGCCCAGAGCCAATCGCGATCTATAACGGGTATCCAATGTTCGAGTTTTAACATTATTCGAAAAAATCTCCACTTTCGCCGGGTATCGCCTGCTGATTAAATTCATCGAGCAACTTTATCGCCTGCTGCCAACTACGCGTATTCAATAAATCGGAAGTACCTTTGGGCGGTCTTCCGTGCAACCGGATCATACGGATGCGCGTCGTGGGATTATCGTAACTATCGAGAGATTCGAGTATCTCGTCAGCACCCTCACTATTGTTACATACCAGCAGCATATCGCAGCCTGCCTGTAAGGCCAATTGAGCGCGATCAACATACCCACCGACCGACTCGGCACCACTCATACTCAGGTCATCGCTAAATATGACACCCTCAAAGCCAAGTTTTTTACGTAAAATATCCCGAATCCAGCGAGCAGAATAACCGGCGGCAAGATTATCGACCTTATCGTAAATAACGTGCGCCATCATTATTCCACTCAGGTGCGTGGCAATTACCCGGCGAAAGGGTATCAGGTCGAGCGTCTCGATTGCCCCGAAACCGCGTTTGTCGAATGGCATGACATGGTGCGAATCACCCTCGACCGATCCATGACCCGGAAAATGTTTACCGACTGCTTCCATACCGGCTTTACGCATACCACGTATCCAGGCATTTGCGATTCGGGTAATCGACTCCGGATCACGATGAAAAGCTCTATCACCGATGACCGGGCTAACTGAATCACCGATATCGAGCACCGGCGAAAAACTGATATCAACCCCGTAGTGCAATAACTCGGCAGACATTACCCAGGCGATGGTCTCCGACGACTGTAGCGCCCTACCCGGGTCCTGATCGTAAAGTCGCCCCAGGCTCGCCATTGCCGGTATACTTTGAAAACCTTCGCGAAAACGTTGAACACGTCCGCCTTCCTGGTCTACAGCGACAATAAGTTTAGGCATGCGCAATCCATGTATATCTTCGACCAGGGCTTTTAACTGCTCAGGTGATTCATAATTGCGACTGAATAATATAACACCACCGACCTGTGGGTGTTTCAAGCGTTTTCGATCGTTAACATCTAACGAAAGACCGGCGATATCGAGCATTACCGGGCCGAGACTCACGACGATTTCTCCAGTAATACCGATGCATGGACGGCGATACCTTCTCCGCGCCCGGCGAAGCCCAGCTTTTCAGTGGTAGTGGCCTTAATATTGATTTGAGACAATGCGGCACTCAGATCCACCGAAAGATTATCCCGCATTGCCGCAATATGTGGCGCCATTTTTGGTGTCTGGGCGACAATCGTAATATCTGTATTACCTAATTGATAACTGTTTTCATCCATCAGGCGTTTAATCTGGCGCAAAAAGTCCCGGCTATCTCGATTACGATGTTCAGGATCACTGTCGGGAAACAGGCCACCAATATCACCACTCGCCATTGCACCCAGCAGGGCATCACATAAAGCGTGAATTAAAACATCACCATCGGAATGTGCGATTATAGTCGACTGGCACGCTATAAACACGCCGCCAAGAATTAGACCGTCACCCGATGACAGCGCGTGTACGTCGTATCCTTGACCAATCCTGATGCTGCTACTCATTGAAACCTTGCTGCCCTGTTATCCAAGAATTAACAATTCCAAACTATGTTATCGTCGACTCAACGCATGTACATTCATCAACATAAAGGTAAACAATACCAGCGCGCCAGCCTGATGCAAGGCGCCAAGCCATACCGGGACTTGTAATATCAGCGTCGATATACCCAGTACGAGCTGAATTATGATCATCATGCCAATCAGTCTAAAGCTGCGGCTAGTGGCACGATCATCAAACCGTGAACGTCCGCTAATATACCAACCAATTAGCATCAGACCGGTTACGACGGCCATCACCCGGTGATCGAATTGAACGGTAACTTTATTTTCAAACAAATTTTGATACCAGGGAGTGAGGGCATTGATTCCTTCCGGAATCCATAACCCGCCCATCAATGGAAAAGTATTAAAAATTAATCCTGCCTTTAATCCGGCGACAAAACCACCTGAAATAAGTGTCATCAACAAAAATCCTGTCAATATCAGGGAAATGACACGCCAGCGTGAAATGCCCGACCGCGCCAAGGGTCGATACGGCCGTTTATCTACCAGATCGAGTATGGTCCAGAGTATGAATGCATAAATAACAATCGCGCTCATTAAATGCGCGGTTAAGCGGTATTGACTGACATGCGGATTGCTAACCAGCCCGCTTTTTACCATATACCAGCCGAGTAAACCCTGAAGGCCACCCAGGACAAATAATATTAACAGTTTAGGCGTCAGGCCGGGTTTAATTTGTTTGCGAAACCAGAAATATAAAAATGGAATTAAAAAGGTAATGCCTATAACGCGCCCTAAAATCCGATGTGAATACTCAAACCAGAAAATCGATTTGAATGCGCCAACATCCATATCCCGATTTAATTTCTGAAACTCGGGGGAAGCCTGGTAGTGACCGAATTCTTCCAGCCACTCCTGCTGAGTCAGCGGTGGAATAACACCATGAATAGGATGCCAGTTGACCATCGACAATCCAGAACCCGTTAAACGGGTGACCCCGCCAAGAATTACCATGGCAAAAATCAACAACAGGCAGACCTGGAGCCAACGCGATATACCACGATCATTAAATTTAGATTCAAGCATGCGGCAATTTAATCATAAAGGCGGTCGGAGGCGAAAATCAGGCACCTAATCAGCGTTAAACCTGCTTCAGAGCGTAATGAAACAACCGGTGTTAATTTTTCCATCGGCATATTGACCAGACCTCGTCTATACATTCGGCCCGTTTATTAAGCGATTAGCAGTTGGTGGATGTGTCTTCACCCTGGAATCCTCAGATGGGAGGGAAAATAATGGACATGTATTTCATAATCGAAATAACTGATTCAAGAACCGAATATTATATCAGCATCAGAAAATATGCGATTAGGATTTTCGCTCTTGAGATAGCACACAAAAAAAGGCGCCTTAGCGGCGCCTTTCCCGTCCTCGCTGCTATATTTATTTTATTTGGCAGCTATCTCCTCCAGTTTCTTTGCTGTAACGATCTGGCCTTGTAGAGCGGATTCTTGTGCAGATCGCCCCATAGGCCACTGAATTTAATTGGCTGTAGTAGACCACAGGCATTTGAAAGTTGCTACCAAATTTTTTTGTTTTTTCACCTCCGAGGAGCCTTACTACGAGTCCGACCACAATGAGATTCAGGTTTTCAAGGCGACTGATCGAATCAGCCGCAGAAATCCCGCATCTTCGCAGATCATTGAAAAACTGACCATGTGCCGATTCAATCACCCGTGCAGTGCCTTCGACAATCGTTTGTAATGCGGACATCCCGGGTGATCAAGCTAAGCCATGCAGAATCCAGTCACTGTTCTTTCAAAAAATCGTCAGCAGGGTTAACTATGGATGGGGAGTAAAATACGGAAACAGGGTCTATTGAATGTCAGTGGACGCCATATCTAGTCCTCCTCTCATTTTATTAGACTACGCGGGACCTGCCATAAAAGCCGATTTTCTCTTCATCGGAAAACTCGACGCCTGGATTCTCGTAGTAAGAAAACACCGCGATCACGCGTTGCCGCCCTCCCTTTACCGGGGTTACCCTGTGCAAGGTATTCTTGCCACGAAAAACATTCAAAGTACCCGCTTTAAGTGGCAAGGTAGAAACTTCGTTTTGATCTCCAGCGAGAAAAGCGCCGACGCCATCGAAATTAGGATCCGAGTCGGTGCGTAGACCGGTTCGGTACTGAAATTCACCTCCCTCTTGCGGCGCCTGTAATAATAATGTTGTGGTAAATTCCGATCGATCAAAATGCCAGTTGAGAGCTTCGCCTTCGCTATATCCCATGACATTTAAGCGGGAAATTTCATCATCCATCGGATGGAGTTGCGGCAATGCCATCACCGTTGCGAGGAACGCTGCAAAAGGCGGCCACTCATATAATTCGACTAGCACATTATCGCGAATTTGATCCGAACAAACGGTATGATTAACTGTCCTGAATTGTTTCAATACCGGATGGTTTTCTTCCAGGCCTTTGATTTCCGGTAAAAAGTATATGTTGTGCTGGCGCTCATGCATAAAGGAATGGTTCTTCATTTGATCCGACGAATTCGATATTGCCAGTTCTACTGCAGCCGGTAACAGCAGGCCTTCGAGATTAAACAGACCATTCTTGTCCAGTCCGTTTTGACATTCCGTCACCAGTGCCTGTCCGACTTCGCTATCGAGACGATCGAGCGGGTAACGTTGCAGATCGATAATATCTTCTATCATGACACTTGACTTCCGTTGGGGCCGATATGGCTCATTTCGCTCAAACCTTCACCGTACAATTGAAAAGCCTGGGCGAAGCCTCTAATAAATCGACCTGATCGGAGGGTAACTTTATATAATTGAAAATCCTGCAAAGGCTCGATGAGATCGATAAAGTCGCCAAATCGATCCCGAAAAGATTGCATGGCCCTTTTGAATAACTCGCTATCGCGCTTAATGACCTCGGCTTGCCCCTGCCAGATGATTCGCCGACGTGCGAACTGATTACGGGTATCGGCTTCATCTTCAATTAATAACAGGCTAAGGGATGGATTGACGCTCAGGTTTTGAGAGTGCTTTGCCAATTGGCTGAGAAACAAATAACAGGCACTTTCAAACCACACAAACGGCGCATAGCTGGCTTCGGGAAAGCCATCGGCACTGAGTGTCGCCATTTGCAAACTTTGTTGCTTATCGCGCAGGTTTTTATAATCCTGACGAACAGTTTGGTAGTTTATTTTTTCGGCCACAATCGGTGTGGGACTAACAATGTCATCGGCTAGTAATAACGCCTAATTGTGCACTGCTACAGGTGGGTATTCAATGTTGGGTTTGTTGCTTTTAAGCAGCATTTATCCATTCATTCGCATTAAACGCGAACTGGCCTGATCATTTTCACTCGCAAGGTTCATCATTTTGACCTGGGTTTCATATTGACGAGCGTATTCCATCATTCGAACCATGGCATCAACAGCACTGACATTACTGGTTTCAAGAGCACCCGAGGTAATGCTAACCGCAGCGTCGGCGGGGGCTTCGATCCCATCGCGGGTACGGAACAAGCCATCGTCACCGCGAATCAATTGATCAGTATTCGGATTAACGAGTCTCAGGCGGTCGACTGCGACCAGGGAGTTCGCAGCTTGGCCGTCAGCCCGTACACTCATGGTACCATCACGGCCTATCACCAGGGTTTCAAATTGCGGTAAAGTAATCGGGCCACCTTCGCCAAGTACAATTTGATTCGCTCCGTTGAGCAATAATCCACTGGCATCGATATGGAAATCACCTCGACGTGAATAGGCCACACTGCCGTCCCCGGCCTGAACCGCAAACCAGCCATCACCGTTGATCGTGATATCAAGTTCACGACCCGTCGTTAACACCGCGCCCTGATCGAATTTGGCACCGGCGATCTGATCGCTGGTATAAACCCGGTCAGGATTGCCGGGTCCAAAAACCGGTTTAGCCTGAAAATGATCCAGAGTCGCTTTGAAACCCACCGTACTGATATTAGCAAGATTATTGGCGTTGGTCTGTTGCGCCTGCATAGCCTGCGTCGCGCCGTGCATTGCCAGATATAGATACCTATCCATCGTTATAGCCTCGCCTTGCTAATGCCTGTTATCGAATCTGGATAATAGTGTCGGTAATCGCATTCGATGTTTCAATGGATCGGGCATTGGCCTGAAAGTTCCTCTGTGCGGTGATCAGGTTTACCAATTGGGCCGTCAGATCAACATTTGAGGCCTCAAGCGCACCCGACTGGATCAATCCGAAACGGCCGGTTCCGGCGGCACCGGTGATAACCGAACCCGAATCGATCGTCTCGGTCCAGGAAGCACTACCGATACTGCGCAGGCCCTGGCTATTAGGAAAATCAGCCAATGCGATTTGCCCAAGCGGGTTTGAAATGCCGTTACTGAAAGTCGCCCGCATCATCCCTTTTTCAGAGATATCAAGGCCGGTTAAACGACCGGTTGAAAAACCATTGGGGTCGAGCACATTGACAGCAAATGATGCTGAAAACTGGGTCGTAGTGTTATTTGCAAAATCGTGAACCATGGTCAAAGGGTTGGCGCCATTTGACAAAGGGATTGCGGTATTTTGCAGCAGAGCAGGGGAATTACTGGCCAGAGTCCCGTCCGGGTTAAAATTTAAAATTGCGGCATTCTGGTTGACTGCAATACCTCCGTTGGTATGCGCGATCGTTGAACCACCAGCAATATCCATTTCCGCACCATCGAGATAAGTGAAGGCGGCCCACTGATTGGGATCATTAGCAGCGTTTGTAGCAGATCCTGGTAAATCGTGCACAAAGTAGTACGACAATACATGCGAAGCGCCAAGCGAATCGAATACAGTTGATGACGTTGAATGCGAGAAAGTATTACTCGCCGTGGGATCGAAGTTAACCGGATTGAGGGCTGTCTGCGTCGAGTCCAGATTAAGTCCGATTTCAATTTCCGAAGTTGCCTGCGGTGCGCCGGTCGAAGCTGGTAACTGAATCGGTACTGTGGTATTCAAACTGGTCGATGTGACATTACCCTGCGCATCTACTGGAAAGGTCTGCAGAAACTGGCCACTACTATTGGTAACAAAGCCATTAGAATCAACCTGAAACTGGCCCGCGCGAGTATAGGAAATATCATTAGCTGTCTGCGTCTGGTTAACGATAAAGAAACCCTGCCCACTGAGTGCGAGATCAAGGCTGGCATCGGTAAACTCCAGATTACCCTGCTCAAATTTCTGGCCAACAGTGGCAACTTGCACACCACTGCCAACTGAAGTTGGAGTATTACCAAATGGGGAAACCTCAAACAGGTCCGCAAATTCGGCTCTTGAGTGCTTAAAACCGGTAGTAGATACATTGGCTATATTATTACTGGTGACACTAAGATCTACCGTCGCTGCCTGCAATCCACTGAGTGCTGTATTAAATGACATGTTATTTCCTCTGTTTGTCTACAAAATTTTACGAACCTGACTCATGCCAAGATCACCCAGTCCGGTCACACTCAAGGTGAGATCCTGACCTGCTTTTCCAAGTGTGACACTTTCGACATCGACCACAGTCAGGGTACTGCCCGTGCTAACCTCAGTGCCACGATGTACTTCGGCTTCGATCCGGTATTCGCCTGCGGGCAGACGCGTACCATTTCCATCGAGACCATTCCAGGTAAAATCGACCAGGCCAGCCTGTTGCAGGCCGAGTTCCTGGCGATTGACAATCTGGCCCGTGCTATTTTTCACGGTGACGAAAACTTTACTGGCGGGTCGCTCAAGTTCGACCGAACCTCGTAACTCTGTACCGTCCTTCAGGTATCCGGTTTCCGCCGGTACCAGTACCTTACGCCCGACCAGGGTGGAAGCCTGTAATGCCTGATTAGACTGGAATGAACTGGACAAGGTGTTGAAATTACTGTTCAGGTCATTTATGCCGCTGACCGTACCAAACTGCGCCATCTGCGCGAGGAAGTCGCCATTTTCCATGGGCTTCAAAGGATCCTGGAATTTTAACTGCGTCGTCATTAACTCAAGAAACTCAGCCTGACCCAAATCGTCGTTAGCCTTCGATTTACTGTCCTGGGTACTGCTCAAACCCGGTTGAGAAAATACATTGGTTTTATCGATCTCATTCATGATTAGCTACCCAGAGACAGAGCCCGCATCAGTAAATCTCGCGAGGTATTAAGTACTTCAACATTGTTTTGATAGGCCCGGGAGGCAGAAATCATATTCGCCATTTCCTCGACCGGATTGACGTTGCTGACGAACACATAACCGTCTTCATTGGCCATGGCGTGGCCCGGATCGTAACGTGGTGCAACATCGATCCCGCTTTCAACCACCCCGAGCATGCGCACACCAACCTGACCGGGTTGCATATTGTGCTGCATCATGGCCTGGAACACAGGCTGCCTGGCGCGATAGGCATCTTCGGCAGTAGAGGCGATTGTTTCGCTATTGGCCATATTGCTGGCAGTCGTGTTCAAGCGTATTGACTGGGCACTGATGGCGCTACCGGAAATATCAAAATTGGCGAAAAGTCCCATCTTTACTCTCCTTTCAAGGCATTGATCAGGCCCTGAATTTTGCCATTGAGGAAGGTAAAGCTGGTTTGGTATTGCAAGGCATTTTCAGCGAACCGGGCCTGCTCAACATGCGAGTCGACGGTATTGCCATCCAGCGAAGCATGTAATGGATTACGATATTGAATGCCTGAATCGCCGGGTAAAGCTGAGTTTGATATCGCCATATGATTGCGATGCGTGCTTGCCAGGTTCAGCCTGTCCGCGATTTCGGGCTTTCCAATCGAACGCAATACCGACTTAAAGTCGATATCCCGCGCTTTATAATTCGGCGTATCCGTATTGGCAATATTAGAAGCGAGAATGCTGGAGCGTCTGGCCCGCAATATCATTGCGTCGTCGTGAATGGAAAATGCTTTTTCGAAACTGATGGGCATCATCGGCACCGTTAATTTTACTTAGAGGAGATACTGCATAGTCGGTGCCAGCCATTATTTTTATTTTTATTTCAATTACTTAACAAATATACAAATAATGAAAAGTGTCATTCCGGCGGCAAAAGCGGCAATCCCGGTGGCATTTTCCGGCCCCTTTGCGCGCATTATTACGTGGCATCCGGAATCGTCTGTATAACCTCCAATACGGCATCGGCGAGCAAATCCGGGTCAAACTTGGCAATGAATTTGTTGGCGCCGACTTTATCCACCATATCCTGATTGAATACGCCGCTCATCGAAGTATGCAAGATAATGTGCAAATTTTTCAATCGCTCATCAGACCGAACTGCCGTAGTAAAGGTATAACCATCCATTTCAGGCATTTCAATATCGGAGATAATCATGGCGAGTCTGTCCAGCTGTGGGTCATTATTATCGGCCCAAGCCTTTAATATATCGAGCGCCTGCTGACCATTCTTGGCGGTAACCGTGTGCATAGACATATCATTTTCAATGGTTTTACACATCTGTTTGCGCGCTACGATGGAGTCATCAGATACCAGTATCAAATCTTTTTCATGTACATCTGTGCCAACCCTGTCGATCATTTCCTGTGAAAGTTCTTCCCTGGCACCTACCACTTCCGCCAATATACGCTCAACATCAATAACCTCCACCATCTGCTCATCGACGTGAGTAACGGCGGTAAGATAGCTGGAGCCGGCAGCGGTGCCACTCGGTGGTGCATGAATATCTTTCCAGTTGAGATTTACGATGCGATCAACTTCATGAACGAGAAAGCCCTGAACGCTACGATTGTATTCAGAAATAATCACAAAGGAATTCTCGATATCCTGTATCGCCGGTCCGCCAATCGCCAGACTCAAATCCATGATTGTGATGGTACTACCGCGTATATTTGAGATACCACGCACCACCGTATGTGATTGGGGTACAGAGGATAATTTAGGGCATTGCAGAACTTCGCGCACCTTGAAAACATTGATGCCATATAATTGCCGTCCGCCTAAACGGAACATTAATAATTCTAGTCGATTACGACCTGCCAGTTGGGTACGCTGGTCGACGCTGGCCATTACACCGGACATATTCTTTCCTCAGTTTTGTTGGTAACAGGTTAGCCTCGGCTTTAGGCCGGCTAACGATCAGGCAGTAAGTCCCGTTTCTACCGCTTTTAAATAAATACTGGATTTATAGTCGGCCGATTTTATGGCGACTTGAATTCTTTTTCTGGCTCAAAAATTGCTTTATATATCATATGAGGATTAACAAAGAAGCGAAAAAACAATCGCCGTTTTGGCATGAAACGATCACCGTGAACCGGAACATATCGAGTATAGTCCGTCTACCAGTAATTACCGTGTTATCGCTGCTAGGCCTGGCAGTTAGCGGTAGCGTGATGGCCGAAGACATTCAGAGCCTGCAATCAATACGTATGCAGGCAGAAGACTTTATCCAGCAATACCCTTACGAATCGCCTTATTCGCCGCGTTTTGAAGTGAGTGACATCGACAGCCGTTTACGCCTGAAAGCGTGTTCCAAGCCTTTGCTGGTGGCCTTTTCACGACGCGATAAAACCCATGGCAACACCGCGCTTGATATCAGTTGCCCACAAGCGGGTGGGTGGAAATTGCTATTGCCGGCACGGGTCGATCTGTTCGATGATGTTCTGGTATTGACCCGGGCCGTCCATAAAGGTCAAATTATTGACGGGGATCTGGTAAAACATCAAAAACGCAATATTTCGCGTCTAAATAATGGCTATTATTCCCAGGAAATAGAACTGTCAGGGCTCGAAACGCGCCGAAATATCAGGCGTGGAACAATTTTGACTCCAGCCAGCTTAAGCCCTCGTTTGATGGTCAAATCGGGGCAACAGGTGACCTTGATCCTTAATTACAAGGGATTACAGATAAAATCGAGCGGTCAGGCACTGCAATCCGCACGACGTGGTGATGTCATCAAAGTACGTAATAATCAGTCCCGCAGAATTGTCGAAGGCGTGGTTTCCGGCGAGGCACAGGTCAGGGTGAATATTTAATGCTAAACTTTTCTATACAGCTGCCGATAGCAACTGTGGGTAACTATAAACTGGAGATCAAGTTATGACTAACGCGGTTAATACACATAATCGACCCCAAAATACTGCGGTACCAACCGATACCAGACCGAATGCCTCTACTGCGGAAAAGCAGTCATCTTCGGCTCGGGTATCATCCGGCGGTGATTCCAACCCTTCTGCAATCGTCGAGCTGAGCAGCTCAGGTCTGTTACAGAACATTGGCGATCAAATCGATAAGTTACCCGAAGTAAACGAAGCCAAAGTAGCTTCCATCAAGCAATCGCTGGCCCAAGGTGAATATAAGCCCGATGTCGAGGTGATCGCACGCAAATTCAGCGAGATAGAGAATCTTTTACCATGAGTCAATTATCGCCGGAACAGTGTTTTCAACAAATTCATAGCCTGTTGCAACGGCAAACCGTCGAAATTGATGGTATCAATGACTATCTGGCAGATATTAAAACCAAAATTGCTGAAGGCGACACCGAACAGCTTAGCGGATTGCTCAATCAACAGCGGTTACCTCTGGCCGAGATAGATGATCTGGAAAATCAACGACACCGGCTGCTTGAACTTTTCGGCTTCGCAGCTGACCGGGACGGATTGATAGCATGCATTCAATGGTGTGATCAAACAAGCGAACTGAGCGGGCAATACCAAAGCTTCGAACAGGCATTGTTGAGATTACAACATTCAATAAAATTGAATAGCCTACTGGTAAATAAAGGACAGAAACGCATTCGCGAGCGGTTACATTTGCTGACTGGTCAACCGACGACCTCCGACAGCACCCGCACCTACTCCAGCTCTGGCCATACAGATGATTTAAATAGCAAACGCTCGATCGCTCAAGCCTAGTAAATACCCGTTACCCTCAAGTTGTTTTAACCTTTAGCCAGTCGCTTTTTGCAACTGGCTAATTTTTGCCTGCGTTGTAAAACCATCAACACAAAAAAAACCCCATCGACTGATGGGGTCAACACACAAACATATAACAGGAGGTACGATTCATACTATAGTATTCTGACTCAAAAGAAACGGGAGCCAGTTCTCGTTTTTGGTAAAAAATCAAATATTTTATTGATGGCTCGACTGATAACCCCAGATATCGGTATCGAATCCTGCTTCACGGATTTTGTCACCCCGTTCTGAGATATATCGCTGAAAACTCGGCTGCTGCAGATAGGCTTCTTCCAGAACATAAGCAAATACGGACTGAAAGTGGAAAGTTTTAACAAAAGCATCGATACGCATAACTTTTTCGCCCGACCTGTCAAAAAATACCACTGCCGGTGTATAGCCAATATCCAGCGCCTTTGCCCAGGCCGAAACCGTGGTATATTCACCACCAGGTGTGGTAATGGGTAAATCCGAGTTTACATCGAATTGCACATTATTCAATTGAGCTACGAGTTTTCTGGTGGCTGGATCGGTGAGTATTTTCTCGTGGGTAATTCGACAACTGTAACAATCACCCGACTCAAAAAATACAGCCAGTGGTTTGTCATCCAGACCAGCCAGTTGATCGAGCCGATCACTCTTTTGAAAAAAATCTTCGCTGATTAAATCGCCCTTTTGAAGAGTTCGACCCATCTTTACATAATCACTGAAACTGCCCCGTTTTTCGCCATGTGAAGCAACATATCGGAGCGCTTTTCTAAAGTAATCTGGCGGGTAATATCCATTTAGTCGTAGGACAATCTTGCCCTGTTCATCGAGAAACACCAGGGTCGGCGTATATTGGACTTTTAAAGCAGCAGCGAAGGTTTTCTCGGAAAACTCTCTGCCCGAAACACTCACGACATCCCGGTCACCCCACATATTGAGGGTAATACCGTCAAAATGCGTTTTGATAAACGCCTCGGTTTCAGGATTGTGAAAGCTTTCTTTCACCAGTTTTGCGCAATATGGACAACCTTCCTGATGGAAGTACAGCATTACTCGTTTGCCTACTTCCGCAGCTTCCGCAACATCCTCTTCAAATTCGAGAAAGCTTTCCTTAAACCAGTGCGGGGTATCCGAGGATTTCGCTCCGAGCATACGCCCGTGTTTTTTATCTTCGGCGGCAAGTGGCTGGATAACCAAAAACAGTAACAGAAAAATTATCGGAGAAATGCGCATCGGCCAACCTTAACCTGTCCTGTGAAAACTTCAAATATCCCATTCGCAGGATTAAACCCGAACTACGACGCATCCACCGAAACCACCCTGTTCGATGAGTTGATGCGCTTTTACCATCTCGGCGAAATCGAGCGTATGCGCTATTCGGTGCTTAAACCCCTGCCCTTCGAGTTTCCCGGTAATATCGATAATAGCCGAACGCTTGGCAGTCTCCGGCATGGCATAGACAATCACCATACGGATCGTCAGATTCAAATACATCATCTGCAAAAAAGGTAACTGTGGTTCCGCAACCTGCGTCGACGAATAGGTCGCTATTGTTCCACTGGTTTTTATCATTTTGAGAATTTCGGGCAAATTTTTACCAAATTCCACATCGATAACTCGATCCACTTTTTCCCCATC
Organism: uncultured Gammaproteobacteria bacterium; assembly: GCA_964651385.1. GTDB lineage: Bacteria > Pseudomonadota > Gammaproteobacteria. Next base: position 25,835 of record CAZYYM010000027.1, read on the forward strand.
GTTATCGGATAATGCGACGTCTCCCCAGTTAGCCTGACGATGATTAATCACTGCATCCGCACCGACGGCCTTACAGATAGCCGCATCGGTATCATTGCTGGCAGTGGTAATCACCCTCGCGCCCGCCTGCTTAGCCCATTGAATTGCATAATAACCGACCCGACCCGCACCACCGGTTACCAACAGTGTTTGTTGCGAAACGTCGCCATCAGCAAACACGCAACGGTGCGCAGTCATCACCGGAATGCCCAGGCAGGCGCCGATTTCAAACGAGGTACTCTCCGGCAATTTAACAGCACGGGAGGCTTCGATGGCCAGATACTCGGCGGCGGTACCAAAACGCCGACCGTATTGTGCCTGATAAACCCAGACTCGTTCATCGATGCGACTCGAATCCACGCCGTCGCCGACCGCTTCGATAACACCCGCGCCATCACTGTGTGGAATGACCGGGCCATCATCCAGCAAATTCGGGAAGGAACCAGCGCGTTTCTTGACATCGGAAGGATTAACCCCGGTGGTATGGAGACGAACCAGTACTTCGCCTTTTCGGGGCGACGGTTTGTCCATTTCGCCAAACTTCAGCGAATCCTCTGCACTACCAAATGATTCAAACCAGAACGCCCGCATTGTTTATTACCCTCTTCTTAATCCAGCCAGTTTGAAAGACTTTCTGTATGTCCATCGACACCCAGTGCCTGCCCGGATACAGCGGCGCCGAGCCCCGAAGCTAGATAAACTGCCATATTTGCCACATCTTCGGCCTTGATAAATTCGCGCATCGAACTTTGCCGTAGATAAACGTCTCGAATTTCACTTTCCGGTATTCCGCGTTGTGCAGCATCACCTGCTATTACACGATCAATCCTCGGGCCTGCGACACTACCGGGACAAATCGCATTGACACGAATATTAGAAGGACCCAATTCCATCGCCCAGGTTTTAGTCAGCCCGACTATGGCCCATTTCGAGGCCACATACGGGGAACGTAAAGGGCAGCCATACAATCCAGCACTGGAAGACATATTGATAATCGAACCACCGCCTGCCTGCCTTAACAGGGGTACCGCTAACCGGGTCACCAAAAAACAACCGGTTAAATCGACTGCCAGAGTCTGCTGCCAATCTTCAATTTCGATATCTTCAACTGCTGCAGTCGGACCCGCGATTCCTGCATTATTGATGAGTACATCGAGGTGCCGATGATTTTTTTTAAAGTCGTCAAATAAATCATCGACCTGAGCCTTATCCGACACGTCGCAAAGGCTTGCAGTCATTCCCGGATTAGCGGACAAACTTGCCTCAATGGCGCCTGCAGATATATCCGCGATATGTACCGACGCACCCTGCTCAAGAAAAGATTCAGCAACGACCCGGCCAATACCGGAAGCCCCGGCAGTAATCAGTACGGCGGCATTTTCTAGGGATTGCATCCTTGTTCAGCGGTTATTTTCAATGCTCTCCACTGTAAAGCAATCCCGACGTATCGGCAATTTCATTTATGCTGTTTCGATCAACCCTCTTGGCCAGAATAAATACGGCAACGCGTTTTCTCAATTCAACCTAGAATCCTGATTCGGCAGTAATATAAAATTCCGGCAAATTGATCTGTGCCGATTAACCCGGGCTGGTTATAATAACAGCATTTTCCAGCCGCCTGCCTGCATGAATAACCACCTGTCTCTTTTACACCCCTATCCGTTTGAAAAGCTGAATGAGATTAAAGCGGGTTTGTCGGCACCCGAAAATCTGACACATATTGCCTTGTCTATTGGCGAACCCCAACACCCGGCACCGCATTTTGTCACCGAAAGCCTGATCGCACACATGCACCAGCTTTCAAACTACCCGAGTACCAAAGGTAAACCGGAGCTTCGCGAAGCGATATGCTCTTGGCTCTGCCGGCGCTTTAGTATCAAACGACTCGACCCCGAAACCAACGTATTGCCGGTTAACGGCACTCGCGAAGCATTATTCGCAATTGCACAGTGCATTATCGACCGCACTGCCTCATCGTCGTTAGTACTCATGCCCAACCCTTTTTACCAGATTTACGAAGGTGCAGCACTGTTAGCCGGCGCTCAACCACATTACATGAATTGCATCGCAAATAATGATTATCTGCCTGACCTTGATTCTATATCCACGCAGCAATGGTCGCAATGCCAGCTCATGTATATCTGCTCGCCGGGAAATCCGACCGGTGCGGTGATGCCGGAAGCTTATTTACAGCATCTAATAACGTTGGCCCAACGACACAATTTTGTCATCGCCAGCGATGAGTGTTATTCGGAAATCTATACCGATGAAGAACAGCCGCCACCCGGCTTGCTGGGCGTGGCAACAAAAATGGGGCTCGACCGTTTTAACAACTGCCTGGTATTCCACAGTCTTTCGAAGCGCTCAAATCTACCGGGTCTGCGTTCCGGTTTTGTCGCCGGTGATCCTGGAATCTTAAAGAATTTCCTGCTTTATCGAACTTATCATGGTTGTTCGATGCCACCGGCAACACAAGCTGCCAGCGTTTCTGCCTGGAGCGATGAAAGCCATGTGGTCGAAAATCGCATTCGTTATCGGCAAAAATTCGATCGGGTTTTACCGATTCTTTCTGCTACACTCTCGCCGGAAAGGCCACAGGCCGGATTTTACCTGTGGCCGAAGACGCCAATCGCCGATACCGAGTTTGCCGCAAGGCTTTACGCGGAACAAAATATTACGGTACTGCCGGGACAGTTCCTGTCACGGGATACCCTGACCGGGAATCCGGGCGAAAACCGTATCCGTATGGCGCTGGTTGCTCCGCTGGAAGAATGTATCGACGCGGCAAACCGAATCAACCATCTATTATCTAATCTGTAGGAGAAAGCCATGTCTGAGCTTCAGTCTATTATCGAAGCTGCGTTTGAAAATCGCGCGGATATCACGCCCGCCAATGTTGACCCGGCAATCAAAAACGCTGTTATCGAAGCCATAGAATTGATCGACTCCGGCGAGGCCCGTGTTGCCACTCCAAATGCCCAGGGCTGGCAGGTTAACGAGTGGTTGAAAAAGGCCGTTTTGCTGTCATTTCGCATTCGTGAGAATCAGGTATTAGAAGGTGGTTTCACAAAATACTATGACAAGGTTGACTCGAAGTTTGCTAACTGCAACAGTAATACGCTGTCGGCAAGCGGTGTCCGCGTTGTTCCACCAGCCGTGGCTCGCAAAGGGGCTTACATTGCACCTGGCGTGGTACTGATGCCGTCTTACGTTAACATCGGCGCCTATGTCGATAGCGGCACCATGGTCGATACCTGGGCCACGGTCGGCTCCTGCGCTCAAATTGGCAAGAACGTGCACTTATCGGGCGGTGTCGGTATCGGCGGTGTACTCGAACCCTTGCAGGCATCCCCTACGATCATTGAAGACAACTGTTTTATAGGGGCGCGTTCCGAAGTAGTCGAAGGCGTCATCGTCGAAAAAAACTCGGTGATATCGATGGGCGTTTACATCGGTCAGAGTACCAAAATTTATAACCGGGAAACCGATGAAGTCACTTATGGTCGTATTCCTGCGGGATCGGTCGTGGTCTCCGGTAATCTGCCATCGAGCAATGGCAAGTACAGTTTATATTGCGCCGTTATCGTTAAGCAGGTCGATGAGAAAACGCGTTCTAAAGTCGGCATTAACGATTTGTTACGGCATATTGACTAATGAACGATGGTGTTATCGTCTATGGTATTTCCAATTGCGATACCATTAAAAAAGCCAGATCCTGGCTGGATAAGGCGGGCATTGCGTACAGCTTTCACGATTATCGTAAGCAGGGGCTGGATAGTCATTTGTTAAGCCTATGGGTGGACAGCCTGGGTTGGGAGTCAATGCTAAATCGCCGTGGTACCACCTGGCGACAATTGTCTGAACACAAAAAAGAAACCATAGATCGCGATTCGGCCATCGAAATCATGCTTGATAATCCAGCTATCATCAAGAGGCCCTTGTTAGACAAGGGCAGCAAATTAGTTCTTGGCTTTAGCGAATCACAGTATCAGACTTTGTTCAACCCGGCATGAGTTCTGAAACCCTTAAACTTGCTGAAGCGCTGATATCCCGTCCATCGATTACCCCGGATGATTCGGATTGCCAGGCCTTGCTCATCGAGCGCTTGTCAGCCATTGGCTTCGAATGTGAGACCCTGCAATTCGGTGAAGTGACCAATCTCTGGGCACGGCGTAGTAATAGATCTCCATTACTCGTTTTTGCCGGGCATACGGACGTGGTGCCAACAGGACCACTCGACGAATGGACAAGCAATCCTTTTCAACCTGAAATTCGTGATGGCTATTTATACGGTCGCGGTGCGGCCGATATGAAATCGAGCATCGCCGCGATGGTCACTGCCTGTGAGCGTTTTATTGAGGAACACGATAACCATTCAGGTTCGATTGCTTTTTTAATTACCAGCGATGAAGAAGGCCCGGCCGTCGATGGCACGGTTAAAGTCATCGAGACGCTGGAGGCACGCGGCGAAAAAATAGACTGGGCGCTGGTGGGCGAACCATCGAGTAGCAATGCCGTGGGCGATGTAGTAAAAAACGGTCGGCGCGGTTCAATCGGCGGCACATTAACCGTCAAAGGTGTACAGGGTCATGTCGCCTACCCGCAACTGGCCGACAACCCGATACATCAAGCTATCCCGGCTCTGAACGAACTGTGCGCGATAGAATGGGATCTGGGCAATAATTTTTTCCCACCCACCAGTTTTCAGATATCAAACGTCAACGCAGGAACCGGGGCGACCAACGTTATACCAGGGCAACTTTCCCTCCTGTTTAACTTGCGATATTCAACAGAGCTTAATCACGAAAAAATCATTGCATCAATTAAAACGACGCTGGATAAATACAATCTTGATTACAGTATCGACTGGAATCACTCCGGCTTGCCTTTTCTAACCAGCGCGGGTGAACTGCTTGAAGCCGCCCAGCAATCCATCAAACAGGTAACAGGTTTAAACACTGAATTATCTACCGCCGGCGGGACCTCGGATGGACGTTTTATCGCACCTACTGGCGCCCAGGTTCTGGAACTCGGTCCGGTCAATGCCACAATTCACCAGATCAATGAACGGGTTAAAATAACCGACCTTGATTTACTGTCGGACATTTATCAGGGTATGCTCGAACGCCTGCTGAAATAATGGCTAGCGATGCGGTTATCGGTCGATTCGCACCGACACCTTCCGGTCCATTGCACTTCGGTTCACTGGTCACTGCAGTGGCGAGTTATTGTCATGCCAGATCGCAGCAGGGGCAATGGTTGTTGCGCATCGAGGATGTCGACACACCCCGCAACGTCGAAGGTTCTGTCGATCGAATACTGTTCGCACTTGAGGGTTTTGGTCTAGAATGGGACGGTGAAATCGAATATCAAAGTCATCATTTCGATCACTATCAGCAAGTACTCCAGACACTACTTGGGCAGCAGCTATGTTACGCCTGCGAATGCAGTCGCCGGACACTACGCAAGGCGAATGCTCTAAGCGGCCCGCTCGGATTAGTTTATCCGGGGACCTGCCGAAACAGCAAGCTGGACAGCACCAACCACTCCATCAGAATTAATACGGCAGGAAGTGGAAAGGCCCGCTACATTGACCAGGTGTACGGCAATGTAGAATTGAACATTGAAAAACAGTCCGGCGATTTCGTTCTGAAACGCGCAGATGGAATTTACGCCTACCATCTTGCCGTCGTGGTAGACGATGAACGCCAGGGCATTAGTCAAATCGTGCGCGGCGCTGATCTGCTCGAAGCCAGTTGTTTGCACCTGTTTCTTCAACAGCTACTGGGTTACCGCAAACCCGAGTATCTGCATGTGCCTTTGATTAGAAATGCGTCGGGTGTGAAGCTTGCTAAGCAGACTGGTGCGACTGCCATTGATGCCGAAGATAAAGTTTCTCTGCTGATCGACGCTTTACAGATTCTGGGGCAGGTAGTGGACTTAAAAATGCAAGAGGCAAGTGTTTCTGAAATATTAAAATTTGCTATAGATACCTGGCAATATGCAAAAATAACCGTTCCCGCAGGCGATATTTATTAACCGGTTACGACAATCATCAGGAAATTTTACCCGTACTTTACTATTGACCTTCCATCTAACATAACTCTTATGTCGTCAGGGAACTAACAGACAGACAAGGGCTCTAATTATCGGGGAATGGCTGAGCCATATACCAAAACACACATAAAAAAAACAATTTACCTTGACTGAATGCGGACAGTTTCAAATGACCAGATCACAACTCATCGGGGCTTATTTCAATGCTAATCAGCTGAATACCGACCCCCCTGAGCCTGATCAAATTCAGCAAGTTGAGTTTTTATCGGTCCCTCTCGATTTGAGCGTCGTGATACCTATGCTTAACGAGGCCGATAATGTAATTCCACTCCTGGAAGAGGTCTGTACCGTACTCGACGACAGTCTTCGATATGAGATTGTGGTAGTCGATGATGGTAGTACCGATGAAACTTCGATAAGAATAAAGGAACTGGCATCGCATCGACCGCAGATCAGAATAGTTCGTCACAGAAAAAACAGTGGCCAAAGTGCTACGATTTACAGCGGCGTATCAGCAGCACGCGCACCGTGGATTGCCACTCTCGATGGCGATGGCCAGAATGATCCGGCTGACATTCCCCGATTATTACAGGTTATCGAGAGCAAACAGCAAAGCTATCCGCTGATTGTTGCCGGTTATCGAATGAACCGCAAGGATGACTGGCTGCGTCGACTATCATCCCGAATCGCCAACACTGTTCGCAGCCAGCTACTTCACGATGATTGCCCCGATACCGGATGTGGTCTGAAGCTGTTTGGACGGGAAGACTTTCTAAAGCTCCCGTTCTTTGACCACATGCATCGATTTTTACCCGCATTAATTCGGCGGTCAGGTGGACAAGTGATTAATATCGCCGTCAATCATCGTCCTCGTCTGCGTGGAAGATCCAAATACGGCGTATCAAACCGACTCTGGGTCGGTATCGTCGATATGCTAGGCGTGATCTGGTTAAATCGACGCTCCTGTCAAGCGGAAATTGTTAATGATATTGAGTAGCATGAGTACTACTAATATCATCTGGCTATCTATCGGATTTTTGGGTCAGGCGATGTTCTCGTTACGCTTCCTGATACAGTGGTTGAGCAGCGAGCGCGAACGTCGCAGTGTCATACCCAACATCTTCTGGTGGTTTAGCCTGTCAGGTGGTTTGACATTGCTTTCCTATGCAATTTACAGAGGTGATCCTGTATTTATATTAGGACAACTAACCGGCATATTTATATATGCGCGAAATATTTATTTCATATACTTTATGCCGACTGACATCGAAGATCCCATTACCAAAGGCAGGCCTTGAATAACGAAATACGTCGATGGCAGCTGTTCTGGCTGTCCGCCTGGATGGTGCTGATTATCCTCTCATTGTGGGTTCGCCCTGTGGTTCCCATCGATGAAACCCGTTATCTATCGGTCGCCTGGGAAATGTGGTTAGATCGCAACTTTCTGATTCCCCACCTCAACGGCGAACCTTATGCCCACAAACCGCCACTACTATTCTGGCTGATTAATCTCGGCTGGAGTATTTTTGGAGTTAACGAATGGTGGCCTCGTCTTGTACCCAGCATATTTTCTCTGGGGAGCATTTTTCTGACGCAATACTGTGCTGGAACATTGTGGCCCAATCGACCAAAAGTGGCCCTTTGGGCGCCATCTATCCTGCTTGGCAGCTTTTACTGGGCTTTTTTTACGCAGGCGCTCATGTTCGACATGATTATGGCATTTTTTACTTTACTAGCCTTTAGCGGAGTTCTGATAGCTCGCGGAAACTGGTTATCGGGCTGGGGGATATTCGCTTTGAGCATCGGATTCGGAATTCTCAGCAAAGGACCCGTGATTCTGATTTACACTTTGCCCTCGGTTCTACTGTCGCCATTGTGGATCGAAAAGCCGGATACCGGTTGGTTGCGATGGTACGCAGCCATGCTGGCTGGCCTTACGGCGGCAGCAGCGATGGCTTTGCTTTGGGCGCTTCCGGCGGCTTCGCTAGGCGGCGACGACTATAAAAATGCAATACTATGGGGGCAAACTGCGGGGCGCCTGGTTCAATCTTTCGCCCATGATAGACCCTTCTGGTGGTACCTCCCTCTTTTGCCGGTGATCCTTTCACCGTGGTTGATCTGGGGCGGACTATGGAAAGCCGTCTTCATTCAACGTAAATCTGGCTTTGACAAGAATAGTCGACTGTTCATTTACTGGATGCTGTTGGTGCTGGTTCTATTTAGCCTGATCAGCGGCAAGCAACCGCATTATCTATTACCACTGTTTCCGGCCTTCGCAATATTCAGTGCCCGGTGCCTCGATGAGAATTGGCAGTCTGGTGGTCGCCTGCAAGTTTTACTGCCTGCTATACTTATTGCCAGCGAAGGCCTGGCGCTGGTGGCTATAAGCTATATGCAGCCAGCGCAAAACTGGCCGACATGGGTAGACAATATTTCACCTTCTAGCGGACTCGCACTGGTCGCCCTGGCCGGCCTCATGCTAATCCCGAGAATTTGGAAAACACCAGACAGAGCTGTTATTGCATTGACATTGACGACTCTGGTGAATATTTTTGTGTTTCTGGGGCTCTTTAATATAACTTCAGCCTACAATTTGCAGCCCACCAGCGACTTTCTGTCCGATAAACAGTCTGATGGCGCCACCCTGGCTTATCTTGGCAAATATCATGGACAATTTCATTTTCTTGGCCGTTTATTAAACCCACTGGAATCAATCGGCAAGGAAGACGGCCTCAAGTGGGCAAAAAAAAATCCCAACGGCTGGCTCATTTTCTATTCGACTAAACCCCGACCTTCCAAAAATAAACCGTCTTTCTGGCAGCCTTACCGTAGTGGAAGCATGAATGTATTGTCGGCAAAACAGGCCCGATTGATTTTTGAAAATGAGGGAGGTAGCAATCTTTCCAAGATATTTTGATACGGCATTTCATTGAATTCGGGGAACTATCCTGCGAATTATACCTCGAACAACTACCTGAATTCCGAAATTCTATATGTGCATTTCTCCAAAAGTTAACATTTCATTGAAAAAACCGGGAAAACTCAAGGTTTCAGCTGCTGACGATTTAGAATTCCAGTCTATATTAAGAAGCAGCAATGAAAATGTTGAACGCCTGCGGCTAAAGCGTCTTCAGGCTTTTCAGAATGACGAACCGGAACACCAGCTCGAAATGGAAATCAACCAGTTGCGTTTCTCCGAACATTTATTTGAACTGAAGGCTGGGCTCGCGCAGCTGTCCGCCGGTGCAACGCTAAAAATCAGTAGCCTGTCAAAAATTCTGATCAGTGAACTGGCTGCCGCCTGCCGGGTGATGCATCTTCCCATTGAAACCCGACAATATCGCAAGTTCCATTTTCTCTACGTCACGCGCAAAGCCATAGCTTCAGTGCATTCAATACCCCAGCAATCAACAACAATAGAAAATGCCGTAAACAAACGTACTGCCTAGCCTGTTTTGTTAATTGCGGCGGATAACCTTCAATTTGATTTCACTTTTACAATCTAGTAGCTTGCAAGATAAATAGAAAACAGTAACAGTAATACCGTAACAGCCTGCATGCCCACTCTTGCGAACATTAACTGCGTTGAATGTTTCCGGTCAAATTCACCGCCATGCGCCATCGACCAAATACCTGTGCCCATTAAACCAACGGTCATTAATAAAGCAATCATTATTACCATCGTTAGCATATTCATATCTACCTCCGGTTGTTCACTCTGATTTTAGTATCCTTAATTTGATAATTATTGATACAGATCAATTAAAAACAAAGCTAGTAGTCTAACAACATAGGTATGAGGGATACAGCGAAACGTGAAGCGGTTAGTCGCGCGACGCGCCTTGCAGGCAATGGC
>CAZYYM010000028.1:0-35583 GCA_964651385.1 uncultured Gammaproteobacteria bacterium
TAGCATTAGCGATGTTTACAGAAAAGGCCTGTAATGGCGGTTATGTTATTGTCAGCGTTCGCCGTGAAAAATATATTCCTATGGGTGGGCCAGACGGCGGTGATGGAGGTGATGGCGGTTCGGTTTATGCGATTGGTAGCGTCGATTTAAATACGCTTTCTGACTTCCGTCATACACGACGTTTTGTGGCTAAAAACGGTGGACGAGGCCAGGGGAAAAATTGTACAGGTGCGAAAGGCAACGATGTCGTTATAGAAGTGCCGCTTGGTACCATAATCACCAGGCTGGAAACAGGTGAGCTGGTCGCCGACGTCGCCAATAACATCGAAGAGCCGATATTGATTGCGCGCGGCGGTTTTCACGGTCTTGGCAATACGCGTTACAAGAGTTCGACCAACCGAGCGCCGCGGCAATGTACGCCCGGCTCGGAAGGCGAAGCCTTCGAACTTAAACTGGAACTAAAAGTGCTGGCCGATGTTGGCCTGCTGGGCATGCCCAATGCCGGAAAGTCGACTTTTATCCGTAGCGTATCCGCCGCCAAACCCAAGGTGGCCGATTATCCATTTACGACGCTACATCCAAATCTTGGTGTGGTCAGCGTTGCCAAATATCGCAGTTTCGTGATTGCTGACATTCCTGGATTAATAGAGGGTGCGGCCGAAGGTGTCGGCCTCGGTATACAATTTCTCAAACATTTACAGCGGACTAAACTACTGCTACACGTTATTGATGTGCATCCACTTGAAACTGATGAACCGGCGGTGGACTCCGCACAGAAAATACTAGCCGAGTTAAAAAAGTACGATGAGTCCCTGTATCAGAAACCTCGCTGGCTGGTATTCAACAAGCTGGATCTGGTATTAGAAGAGCAGCAATCCCAGGTTTGTAGTGATATAGTCGAGGGTCTTAAATGGCAGGGTCCGGTTTATCAAATCAGTGCCATTAAGGGCCAGGGCGTAAAACAGCTCTGTCGGGATATTATGAATTTTATGGAAGCCGAAACAGCAGCAAAATATGAACCAACATAAAAAAGTTGTCGTAAAAATTGGTAGCACACTGATTACCGATAATGGCAAAGGACTTGATCGAAACATCATTGCTGACTGGGCCGGACAAATGGCCGAGCTACGCAAACAGGGTATTGATATCATTCTGGTTTCCTCGGGCTCAATTGCCGAAGGCATTAGCCGTCTGGGATTAAAATCGCGTCCAAAGACAATTTCTGAGCTTCAGGCAACCGCTGCTGTTGGCCAGATGGGCCTGGTTCAGGCCTACGAGGCCTGTTTTCAACAGCAGGGTTTACACAGTGCACAAATATTACTGACACACGCCGATCTTTCGAATCGTAAGCGTTATTTAAATGCGCGTACCACATTACGCACGTTGCTGAAATATGGCACACTGCCGGTGGTGAACGAAAATGATTCTGTGTCGAACGAAGAAATTCGATTTGGTGACAATGATACCCTTGGGGCGCTGGTTGCCAATCTGATAGAAGCCGATTTACTGATCATTCTCACCGATCAGGATGGATTATTTGACAGCAACCCGGTCAATAATTCTGACGCAAGGCTGATCGAACGTGACGAAGCCAATAATCCTGATTTGGTCAAATTTGCCGGACCGAGCAGTGGGGACCTGGGGCGCGGTGGCATGCAGACCAAAGTAAGCGCCGCGCAATTAGCATCGCGGTCGGGTACACATACCGTCATTGCCTCGGGCAAATGCAAAAACGTGATTTCGAGGCTGGTTGCGGGTGAATCCATTGGTAGTTTTCTCGAAGCCAGTACGGGACATATGGCCGCCCGCAAACAATGGCTAGCCGGTCATATGCGTTGCGCCGGCAAGTTGTATCTAGACGAAGGCGCTGTTAAAGTTTTACGGAAAAATAATGCCAGTCTGTTACCAGTGGGCGTTGTAAAAACAACCGGTTATTTCAGGCGCGGTGAAGTGGTTGCCTGTATTGATTCAGAAGATTTTGAAATCGCTCGTGGCCTGGTCAATTATTCATCTGACGAATGCCAACAGATTATTGGCAAACCCAGTAATCAAATCGCCCAGATCCTGGGTTATGATGACGCACCCGAGTTGATCAACCGTGAAAACCTGATTTTAATGCACGAAACCTGAATTAACGGAGATTTTATGAACATAGTCGCTTTTGCAGCAAGCTCCAGTACGCAATCAATCAATCTAAAACTGGTGAACTATGCCGCCAGCCTGATGCCTCAACATCGGTTTGACGTTCTCGATTTAAACAATTACGAGCTGCCTTTGTTCAGCGAAGACCGCGAGCGTGAAATCGGTCAACCGGAACTAGCTCAACAGTTTCTGCACAAGCTGGGTAATGCTGATGCCATCCTGGTTTCTTTTGCCGAGCATAATGGTTCTTACAGTGCTGCTTACAAGAGTCTGTTCGACTGGTGTTCACGTATCAATACCAAAGTTTTCCAGGGCAAGGATATGGTTGTGCTTTCGACTTCACCTGGACCCGGCGGCGGCAAAAATGTCATGGCTACCGCGCTTGATTCGATTCCCCACTTTGACGGTAAAGTGCTGGCCAGCTTGTCGATGCCCAGTTTTTACGACCATTTCGATGTCGAAAAGAGCCAATTAACCGATCAGGACTATAACAATCAACTCATCGAGGTCCTCAGCGTGTTTCAATAAAGCCGATGCGCAACAAGGCAACTATTCTATATATTCCGCACGGCGGTGGGCCTTTACCGTTAATCGATGAGGCAACTTACGGCAGGCTGAATGCCTACTTGCGCGGATTTAAAGACAGTATAGAAACACCCGATGCCATCGTCGTGATCAGCGCGCACTGGGAAGAGCCGGTAGTAACGATTACCTCGGCCCAACAACCGTCGATGCTATTCGACTATTACGGGTTTCCAGCTGAAACCTATCGCTACAACTATCCCGCCGCAGGTGAACCGGAGCTTGCCCGCAAGGCTCAGGATTTACTCGGCCAAAACGGTATTCAGGCGCGGCTCGATGATCAACGGGGTTTCGACCACGGATTATTTGTTCCTTTGATGATGATGTACCCGCAGGCCGAGATACCCTGTATCCAAATTTCATTGTCCGATTCACTCGATGCTGCATTGCATATACAAATAGGCAAGGCATTGTCGGAATTGAAACAACAAAACCTGCTGGTGCTTGGCTCAGGTTATTCCTTCCACAATATGTCGGTGTTTATGCGCGAAGCCAATCAGGATAGTCAGCAGAAAAACCGGATGTTCGAAGAATGGCTGGCACAGACCTGTAGCGATGCATCGCTTTCAGAAATTCAACGAGAAAGCCAGCTGGCGAGCTGGGAGCATGCCCCGCATGCACGTTTTTGCCATCCACGCGAAGAACATCTGTTACCCCTGCAGGTGTGTTATGGGATCGGTCAATCAGCAGCGAGGGTTACCTTCCAGCAACCAATAGGCGGCCTCGTAACCAGTGCGTATCAGTGGTGATTAACTGCTTTGTTGCACTATCTCTGCCGATTCGGTCTCGGGCTGCTGTTGTAACTGCCTCTCCCGGTACCAGATGTAGAGGCTGCTCGATACCAGGATTATCACCCCGATAATCGTGGTCACTCCCGGCACTTCGTTCCAGAACAGATAACCGAACACAATTGCCCAGATAATATAAGTGTATTCAAATGGCGCTATTGCGCTGGCTTCTGAACTACAGTACGCCCTTGAAAGGCAATAAAACCCGACAGCGCCGTTAACACCGAGAAACACCATCAAAGCCAGATGCGGTGATTCCGGCATAACCCATTCACGACTGAAAAACACCAGTGAGGCATGCTCTGAAGTCACGTTGATAATGCCGCCAAGTAACAACAGGCTTAACAGTCCGCTGGCGCAGGTGAATACCAGGATTGAGTTGAAGGCCAGCGTCAAAGGCCAATCGTGAGAACTCAGAAATCGGGTAATCGTGGTCTGTATGGCATATGTAATCGAAGCCGTAAAAGCCAGTATAACAGCCAATGGATTAAATTCACCGCTCGGTGAAAGAATGACTATAACGCCGAAAAAGCCGATAAAAACAGCTGTCCAGCGCCGAATTCCAACCTTTTCTCTCAGCACTAGTGCGGACATTGCCGTAACGAATAACGGCATGGTAAATACAATCGCGACAACTTCTGCCAATGGCATGGCTGCTACAGCGAGATAGTAGGTTAGATACGATGTAAATCCGAACAGGCCGCGGGCTATCGCGATTCGCGGATGACTGGATATAAAGGTAACGCCGGGCCACAACAACTTGATTGCCAGGGCGATAACCGCCATTGACACCAGGCCGCGGATAAAGACGATCTGCAATACCGAATATTGATCGCTAAAGAATTTAATGATGACGTCCTGTATCGAAAACAGAAACAGGCCGAATACCAGTATTGCCGCACCCTGCATTGTGTGCCCCTTACTACACAGGATTAGAGTTTAGTGATAAAAAAACTATTTGAATAGCGAGTTTTTATGGTAAGTTTAATCGATTTATTCGATTACTTGAATTTGTGAGTGACCTGTGAAAATTGAACATATACGTACATTTCTGGAAATATCTGATTGTGGTAATTTCAACCGTGCCGCCGAGACACTTAATGTCACCCAGTCGACTGTGAGCGCAAGGGTAAAATCGATGGAAGAAACATTCGGTCGAAGCCTCTTTAAACGCAGTCATAGCGGTGTCGAGCTAACCTACGCCGGTCAACATTTCCGGCAATATGCACTGAATATCCAGCGCCTCTGGCAACAGGCACAGCAACGCGTAGCGTTGCCCGAAAGCTTTACTCATGGCATCGGTCTTGGTTCGCAGGTTAGCCTGTGGGAGAGCCTGGTTTTAAAATGGATGCCCTGGATGCGCCGCAATGCGGCGGATGTCGCAATACACGTCGAAGCCGATTATTCGCCGAGCCTGATGCGACAATTATCCGATGGCTTGCTCGATATTGGCGTCATGTACAATCCACGCCAGACCCCCGGGCTAATCGTTGCAGACCTGCTCGAAGAGACCCTGGCACTGGTTGCTACCGATCAGCGCAAATTACGCGAATGCTGGGTGGAGGACTATGTGTATGTAGACTGGGGCAATGAATTTCGCGCTTCGCACGGAGAAGCCTTCCCGGACATGGAAACTCCTGCTATATCGGTCGGGCTTGGATCGTTGGGCCTGGAATATATATTGCAAAATGGCGGCTCGGGATATTTTCCGATTAGAGTTGTGCAGCCCCATCTTGATCAAAAGAAATTGTTTCTGGTTGATGCCGCACCGCAATTACAGAGACCGGCTTATGTGGTTTATACCGATAATCCGAGGGATCGGGAAACGCTGGATATAGCTTTGCGTGGGTTGCGTGAGATAGCTTCTGATGAAGCCGCCGCATAATCCTGGAAAGGAGAAGGTACGATATATAAAAACAGGAGATCCGCAAATCGACGATTGGATGGCCATTGGGTCTCGACTAATACCACAGTTAAAAAATGGACCACGGTAAAAGTTTATAAGTTACAAATTCTCGCCTAGAATTTATTTGGATGGTTTTTGTTTTACGCGGATTCGTCATTTTTATATGTAGTTGGCCCGGGGTGGATTCAGTCTGGTTAATAATCCAATTTTTCTCAGACTTCAACCATTTCAAAATCATCCTTGCCCATTCCACAATCCGGGCAAAGCCAGTCATCTGGCACGTCCTGCCAGCGAGTTCCTGGCGCAATGCCATCATCCGGCCAGCCCTCGGCTTCGGCATAAATATATCCGCAGATAATGCATTCCCATTTTTTCATGACAGGACTCGTATGGTGTCTTAACGATTAATATCTATTCTTTAGCGAAACATAGTAGTTCGCAGTATAGCTCAACGATTCGATTTCGCGGGGCGTCAACGCCCTGGATTTTCTGGCGGGTGAGCCCATATACATGTAGCCGGAATCCAGGACTTTACCAGGCGTTACCAGTGAGCCAGAACCTATGATTACCTGATCTTCGATGATGGCATTGTCCATTACAATTGAGCCCATACCGATCAGGCATAGATTGCCGATCCGGCAACCATGTAATAATACCTTATGCCCGACCGTAACCTGATCACCGATATGTAATTCGGCGCCTTTGGGATTAAACTCGCTGGCGTGTGAACCGTGTAATACCGAACCATCCTGGATATTGGTTGAATTGCCGATGCGGATAATATTGACGTCTCCCCGAATCGCGGTGATCGGCCAGACCGAGCTGTCCTCGCCGATAACCACGTCACCGATGACGACGGCGCTTTCATCGATAAAGGCATTGTCGGCCACAATTGGCAAAACGCTTTCGAATTTTTTTAACATGAATGGTTCCTGACAGTGACAGGTTAGCGCGTTATAGTATCGAAATTCAAATCATTTAATAAGTATTAAACTGCATGGCACTGACGACAATACGGCACAGGATTCAGCTCTATTCGCAGCTCATACGTTTCGACAAACCCATCGGCACCTACCTGCTGCTATGGCCGACACTGTGGGCACTGGCGATTGCCGCGCAAGGTGGGCCGGATCGCTGGATTCTATTCGTTTTCGTCAGCGGTGTGTTTCTGATGCGTTCGGCTGGTTGTGCGATTAATGATTACGCTGATCGCGAAATCGACCGGCATATCGCGAGAACAAAAGAACGTCCTTTGACCAGTGGACGTATCAGCGCAAGCGAAGCGCTAGCTCTGTTTGTAGTTTTCAGCCTGATAGCATTCGGCCTGGTACTGACACTGAATCAATTCACCGTTATATTGTCAATCGGCGGCCTATTACTCGCGGCCAGTTATCCGTTTATGAAGCGCTATCACTACCTGCCACAGGTCCATCTCGGTGCCGCGTTTGGCTGGGCGATACCCATGGCTTTCGCCGCGCAACTCGATGCTTTGCCGAAACAGGCCTGGTTGCTTTATGTTGCGAATATTGTCTGGACAACCGCTTACGATACTATGTATGGCATGGCTGATCGCGAAGACGATTTAAAAGTCGGTGTAAAATCCAGTGCAATCCTGTTTGGTGAATACGACCGCATCATCGTCGGCCTGCTACAATTCCTTTTTATTTTGACATTAGTATTGCTCGGTAGAGACCTCAACTTCGGGACGTTTTATTACTATGCACTATTCGTTGCCGTACTGTTTTTGGTCTATGAGCAAATTTTGATAAACAAGCGTGAGTCGGTCAAGTGCTTCGAAGCGTTTTTGCATAATCACTGGGTCGGTGGGATTGTATTTGCGGGGATTATGGGGCACTACTATGCGGTTTGAGATTGAGACCTCTGTCCGGGCGATTATTCACTAATAGGGCTTATTTTCAGACCAGCACCGCTTTTAGAATTCAAAAATTGATGAGTGCAGTGCCGTTGTATTCATTGCCTTGAACCTGGCTTAAAGCGGTCGGGTTTCCTGATGTCGTTTAGTTGCCAGTAGATAAATTTTAACCAGATCTTCCTCGGAAATATCGACAAAGGTATCGATTTGACTCAGCGCATAGACAAAGTCTTCGTGATTAATCGGTGAATAGGCGCCGGTTGCCGATTTATCAGGTTTAGGTTTAATCTTTAGATGCGTGGGATAACGTCGCCATTTGAATAATCCATTAAATACAAAACCAACCAATAGTAAGGCCGTAACATTGGCTAATATTGGCTGTATTTCATAGGCGAAACCTAACTCATGCAATCTCTCTGAGCCTATCACCGCAGCCAGCGCGGTGGCGCCGCCCGGTGGATGAATGCTACGCGTCAAATACATCGCACCGATGGCCAGGCCGACACTGGCCGATGCTGCAACTATGAGACTCGGGATCCACTGCCAGCACGCTACACCGATGAGAGCCGATATTGCGTGCCCGACTACCAAATTCCAGGGCTGCGAAAAGGGCGCATGCGGCGCCGCAAAGAGTAGCACGGCGCTAGCCCCCATCGATGGCACAATGAGTACCGAAACTTCCGCGCCGAAAAACCACTGGCTGCTGATGAGGATGCCAGCTATGCCGAGGAAACCGCCGACAGTTGAAATTACAATTTCATTGTTCTGAATTTTGTTTTTGCTAAAGCCAACCGCGATAAAAAAATGATCCAGCCTCATAGTGAATTCCTAAAACGCACATTCACAGGGTACTACACTTTTACAGCTTTAAAAATCATACCCGCATCAAATTATTCGCTCAAACCGCTGCCAGTTGCGCATTACTATCAGCGGGGAATTCAATACCCGAGCGCGCCAAGGCGTTTAGCACAGCTCGTAGTGAGGCACCGACGATATCCTCGCTGCATCCAGCACCGCAGCTACGTTGACCATTGATGCTGAGTTGCACATAGGCCATCGCCTCGGACTGTTCATTGTCCCCGAGCGTATGTTCACTGTAATCGATTAGTACCAGTTTGCTTCGCAGTTTTTGGTTTATTGCACATACGAAGGCATCGAGAATGCCCTTGCCTTCACTGGCTATTTGTACCCGGCCCGACTCGGTATTCAGCGTCGCAGACAGGCTGTCACTGCCTTGTGAACGGCTGGCCTGATAGTTTTCCACGGTCATTGCGTTGTCGATTTTAATATAAGTTTGCAGGAATATATTCCGGATTTGTTCGTTGGATACTTCGGTTTCACTGATTTCCGCATGACGCTGTACATATGGGCTAAAATCTACCTGCATCCAGCGGGGCAATATCAAGCCATAATGTTGTTCCAGTACGTAAGCGACGCCGCCTTTACCGGATTGACTGTTGATACGGATGACTTCTTGATAGCTACGACCGACATCGCGCGGATCGATGGGTAAATAGGCAACCCGCCAATGGCTGTTTTGTCCTTTGACGGCACGCTCGTTTTCGTCAATCGCAAGGCATTTGTTTATCGCATCCTGATGGCTACCGGAAAATGCCGCGAATACCAGTTCACCAGCATAAGGATGGCGCGGGTGTACAGCGAGTCGAGTGCAACGCTCGACCACGCTAATAATACGATCCATATTGGACAGGTCCAGTTTCGGATCTATACCCTGGCTATATATGTTCATTGCCATGGTGACTATGTCCATATTACCGGTGCGTTCGCCGTTGCCGAGTAAAGTGCCTTCGACGCGGTCGGCGCCTGCCATGACGCCAAGCTCGGCGGCTGCGACGCTGCAACCCCGGTCGTTATGCGTGTGCAGGCTGATGCTAATGCGATCGCGATGGTTAATACGATCACAAAAAGTTTCGATTTGATCGGCATAGACATTCGGCGTCGCCACTTCGACCGTCGCCGGCAGGTTTATGATAATCTTATTGTCGGTTGCAGGTTTCCACACCTTGACTACCGCGTCACACATTTCAATGGCGTAGTCGAGTTCGGTATTGGTAAAACTCTCAGGCGAATATTGAAACTGCCAGTTTGTATCCGGTTGTTTGATCGAAAAGTCGCGTATCCACTCGGCGCCTCGTACGGCAATGTCTTTTATTTCTTCTCGCGACAGCTTGAAAACCTGATCTCGCTGGATGGTCGAAGTTGAATTATACAAATGGACTATCGCCCGCTTTGCACCCTGCAGGGCTTCGAAACTGCGTTTTATTAATGGTTCGCGCGCTTGTGTAAGCACCTGGACCGTGACGTCATCGGGAATCAGATCGCTATCGATCAGTAGGCGCACAAAATCAAAATCGGTTTGCGAAGCGGCCGGAAACCCGACTTCGATTTCCTTAAAACCGACATCGACCAGCAATTCAAACAGTGCCATTTTCTGGCTGGGTGTCATTGGTTCGATTAATGCCTGATTGCCATCGCGTAAATCAACACTACACCAGTCGGGCGCCCGTTCAATAATGCGGTCAGGCCAACGACGGTCGGCCCGGACAACAGGCGGAAAGGGTCGATATTTATTGTGGTTAAAAGAAGTCACGTTTATTTCCTGTATTTCGAATGCATTCACTATAGGCTAAAAACGCTAGGTATAAATCGCGTTCTTGACCTAATAATTGGAGTTATACGCAGTTTATTCCTATTTTATTATTAAAAATTAGATAAAATAACTATGAATTTAATAATGGTGAGTGAAATGACCAATATCACACTTGACCGCATCGACAAGCACATTCTAAAACTCATGCAGGCCAACGGCCGTATTACCAACCTTGAACTGGCCGATCAGGTTGGTCTATCGCCTACGCCATGCTCGCGGCGGGTCAAGCGTCTCGAAGAATCCGGCCTGATTTCGGGCCATGTCACTTTGTTAAACGCCGAGCAGCTTGGTCTGAATTTAACAGCGATTATCGGTATATCGATGGACCGGCACACACCCGACCGATTCGAAACGTTTGAACAGGCCATCGAGAATATGCCTGAAATTATTGAATGTAGTATCGTCACCGGGCAAACGGCCGATTTTCTGCTCAAAGTGGTGGTTAAAGACATGCAGCACTATGAGAAGTTTCTGCTCGGCAATTTAACCCGGCTGGCCGGTGTGACCGGGGTGCATTCGAGCTTTGTATTGCGGCATCTGGTGAAGAAGACCGAGTTGCCGCTTGAATAATTAGATGCAATGGACACCGCCCATTCTAATCGGAATCGCAATAGGCCATAGTTGTATTTGAACAATTAACCAAATCAGAGGATGGTATTGAGGGAAAAGAGTTACACAAAAACCGTCAGCGTCATTGGTCTGAAATTAGCCGGGGAAGTGACGATTATTTCAGTGAAGTGGCGAATGATTCAACGTCTGTGAGATTTTCTGCCGAGAAAGTTGCTCTCAAACATCATCAGAGCAAGCTACGAATATCCGCTTCGTTAATTGATTTGGCAATACCGACTACCTTCTTGCGTAGCACTCCCTTTTTATCGAGGAGAAAGGTCATCGGAGTCCCCTTGATAAAATACAGGGAGCCGTCGGCCACTGGAACAGCGCCGCGATCGTTGATCAGATTCTCGAATAAAGGAACGTTGAAGCCCTGGTTATTCACCCATTGTTGGCTCACCTTCGGATCCTCGAACACGGAAAGGGTGACCAGCTGAACCTTCGGGTTATCTTTTACCCGGTTGTAAAGGGCCTGGTATTCCGGCCATTTCGCTCGACATACGTTACACCAGGCGGCCCACAATTTAACCAACACCACCTTTCCCCGGTAATCAGATAATTTGGCTTTATTGCCCTGGGGGTTGGAGAATACGAAATCGGGGAAAGTCCCGTTCAGATCGTCGAAGCTTTCCTTGGGGGGATTAGCCACGGCCATATTGAACGACAGAACCAGCAAAACCAGCATCAAAGATCGCATACCCGGGGCACCCTAAAGATTCAATTTGAACTTGTGAGACCGTACTTAGCGGCGTTTGGTTCCATAAACAACATTCAAGGAGTCTTCAAAGGGTCAGGCTCCTTGAAATGCGGACTCCATGAGATACACCCTTTAACCTGCTACTCTGCAATCTTTCTACGGAAATAATATAGGGTATCCCCACATGATCAGACAGTACCGTTTTGTGTTACCGGGTCAACTAAAACGGACACATACTTTAAAGTAACCGGATAGACGCCTTGCGTTTTTCTTTTTGCGCCGATGTCGGTAATTTGCGAGTATTTATTTTATTCATGCCTTCGATTTACAGGAACTAATTTGTCACCGGGTTAATGGATGAATCCAGTGGTAGCGATCCTCCTTGTCGCTGATCACCGTAAAAGCTACCGCATGGATACCCGGGACGAAAACAGTCGGTTGATCGATAGTCTTTTGGTTTTCGAATTTCATACTGGTCAAGACGCTTGCCAAGCAATCTATCTGGTCTTATAGTAAGTGCCGTTCTCAACGGGGTGCTCCGCGAGCTGAGAGGTGTGATCCACACCAACCCGATGAACCTGATCCAGTTAGCACTGGCGTAGGGATTTGAGTTATCAAAAATGCTTCAATCCCTGTACCGAATTTTTTGTCCTTTTTTGGGGTAAGCATGTCCAGATTAATTTCCTGTTCCACCTTGGCCGGGTTTTGCCTGTTATTATCTTTCGCAGTTTCGGCGCAAAAGCCGACGCTGACAATATATACCTACGATTCTTTCACCACTGACTGGGGCCCGGGTCCGCAGGTTAAAACGGCATTTGAAAAGCAGTGTGACTGCGAATTGAAGTTTGTTGGTCTTGAAGATGGCGTATCGCTACTCAGTCGTCTCAGGCTTGAAGGCAGCAATACCCGTGCGGATATCGTGCTCGGCATCGATACAAACCTGACCGCCGGCGCTCGAGCCACCGGTTTGTTCGAAAGTCACGGGCTTACCCTGACCAACAGTTCCTTGCCGCAAAACTGGAATGATACCGTTTTTCTGCCCTACGACTATGGCTATTTCGCTTTTGTATATAATCGGGAAAAACTGAAACAACCACCAACCAGTTTAAAAGAACTGGTTGAAAACGAAAATGCACCGAATATTTTAATTCAGGATCCTCGCACTAGTACCCCTGGGCTCGGACTTCTGCTTTGGGTGAAAAAAGTATACGGCGATAAAGCCGATCTGGCCTGGCAAAAACTGTCGAAAAAAATTGTTACAGTCAGTAAAGGCTGGAGCGAAGCCTACGGTTTGTTTCTCAAAGGAGAGGCACCTATGGTGCTGAGCTATACCACATCTCCGGCTTACCATTTGATAGCCGAGAAAGATAAACGCTTCGCCGCTGCAAAATTTTCCGAAGGCCATTACCAGCAAATTGAAGTTGCCGGTTTAATAGCAACGAGCAAGCATAAGAAACTGGCGAAGGATTTCCTTTCATTTATGATGAGTGACAGCTTTCAAAGCATTATTCCGACGACTAACTGGATGTATCCAGTGGCTTTGGCCGACAGTAAATTGCCCGAAGGTTTCGGCGAACTGGTCAAACCTTCTACTACACTGTTATTTTCTGATGAAGAAATTGCGGCCAATCGTAAGCGATGGGTCAGTGAATGGTTAGAAGCTATGGCTAAATAATGGCCTGGTAGGCTGATGCTATTACCCGTCCGATCAGCTTCTGTTGTACTCACTTTTTTGGCGCTTATCGTTTTGGCGCCTTTGGTCAGTCTGATCAGTGTCGGCTTATCAGCCGAAACTAGCGTTGCCGATGCCGCATTCTGGCAAAGCCATTATCTCCAGGGCGTTTTCCGGTTTAGTTTTTGGCAAGCGCTTTTATCGACATTGTTCAGTGTCGGGCTTGCTATTCCGGTTGCCCGTGCGTTTGCACATGTCGGATCATTTCCATTTCGACATCTGTTACTGCGCCTGTTCGGTTTACCTTTGGTGGTTCCAGCCGTCGTTGCGGTGCTTGGCATTGTTTCGGTTTATGGCAGCGACGGCTGGATTCCACTCGGGCGGGATTTGTACGGGCTCAACGGTATTTTACTCGCGCACTTGTTTTTTAATCTGCCGCTGGCAGTACGATTGTTATTGCCGGTCTGGTTTGCAATACCGGAACAACACTGGAGACTGGGTCAGCAACTACACCTGACTCAATTTCAGCAATGGCGATATCTCGAATGGCCAGCGCTACGTGAAAGTCTGCCTGGAGTGTGCCTGTTGATATTCATGCTTTGCCTGACCAGTTTTGCAGTTGTTTTAACGCTGGGTGGCGGGCCCAAGAGCACTACGCTGGAAGTTGCAATATATCAGGCATTGCGTTTTGACTTCGACCTGTTACAGGCGGTCATTCTGGCGCTTTTACAATTTACGCTCTGCGCGACCATGGCGGCTATTAGCCTGCTTTTTCAAAAACTGCCTGAAGTGGAGATAAGTCTGCCTTCGCAAACGATAGATATGGCTAAAGCCAGCCTGCCGGGCAATATTGCCATCATTCTGTTGTCGGCCATTTTTGTCGGGATGCCGTTACTGGCGATGCTCATTGATGCTTTTATGGGGCCAATAGGGACGGTGCTGGCTGAGTCAGCGCTCTGGTTGTCGGCTGCTTTAAGCGTTGGCATTGGATTAGCCGCTGCAATGTTTTCGGTGTTGGCCGCATGGCTCATACTGCGTACCACCAGTGACCTTGCCTATATCAATAAGACAGGTATTGCTTCCAGTATGGAATTGGCCGCACAGGTGGTTTATGTTATGCCGCCGCTGGTTTTGGGTACTGGTTTGTTTGTGCTGATCTCACCTTATTTCGATGTGTTTAACTGGGCCATTCCAATCGTTATATTAATCAATGCCTTGATGGGATTGCCGTTTGCGATTCGATCACTCGGGCCGACCATGCGACAGAATAAAATGCGTTATCAGCGCCTTTGCCAAAGCCTGTCATTGTCCGGTTGGCATCGATTCAAATTAATCGAGTGGCCGATGTTGCGAAGGCCGGCCGGTCTCGCGGCGGCACTGGTTGCGGCACTGGCAATGGGTGACCTCGGTGTGATTGCGCTGTTCGGTACACCCGAAACGACCACCTTACCTTTGATGCTTTATCATCAACTCGGTGCTTATCTGGTTGACGAAGCGGCGGTTACGGCGGTCTTCCTGCTATCCAGTTGTCTGCTGGTATTCTGGTTACTGGAGCGTGTAATCGGTGGCCGGTCGCATGCTTAGCGTCGAACAATTATCATTCCGTTACCCTGAAAGTCATAACGCCGAAAAGATGCTCATGTGTTTTGATCTGGCAGTTTCACGGGGAGAGATTCTCAGCCTGATTGGCCCGAGTGGGTCGGGAAAGAGCAGCCTGCTAAATTTGATCGCTGGATTTATCCAGCCATTTTCCGGATCGATCAAGGTCGACGGTCGGGAAATTCAGCAGCTCGAACCATCGGCCCGGCCATTGAGCATGGTTTTCCAGTCGGATAACCTTTTCCCCCACCTGGATGTGTTTACCAACGTCGCGCTGGGTATTAATCCCTCGCTGAAACTTTCAGAGGAAAATCGCCAGTCGATCGATAATGCGCTCGAAAGAGTTGATCTACAGGGTATGCAGTCTCGCAAACCAGGGCAATTGTCCGGAGGCCAGCAACAGCGCGTTGCTATTGCGCGAGCGCTGGTTCGTCAACATCCGCTTTTGCTGCTCGACGAGCCCTTTGCTGCGCTCGGCCCTGCGCTGCGAGAGGATTTGATTGCTTTGTTAAAGGATCTGGTGACATCCCAGCAGATGTCGGCATTAATGGTCAGCCATCAACCGACCGATGCGTTACTGGCCTCTGAGCGAACTGCCTTTATACATCAGGGTCGGGTTTCAGCAATTGCAACGACGGCCGAATTACTGGCCGGTACGGGTAATGTGGCTATCAGGCGGTATCTGGGATCGACGTGAGAGTTCGGGATTTCACAGAGGTCTTCTCGCGCATTCCCTTCCTGAAGACCTGCTCTCCGGATGACTTCGAAATCAAACCGCTTCCGGGTTTGACCAATTTCAATTTTCGTCTGTCTAATGCAAATCTCGATTACGTATTACGGATCCCGAGGGCGCAAACCAATCACATAATCAATCGTAGAAATGAGGCGTTCAATGTTGATCGGGCCATTCAGCTGGGTCTGGCACCGAATCTGCTCTGGCGCGACGATTCCGGTTTGAGTTTAACCGGTTGCATCAAAGGCGCAAAAACCCTTACGACGGGGCAATTGCAGAATGGCGACCTGCTGCCATTGCTCGTAGATCGTCTCAGCCTGTTGCATAATGCCACCCTGACATTTAAGGGTAGGATCGACCTGCCGGCACTGTTAAGGCGTTATTTCAATTTAATGTCAGTTGACCAAAACATGAAACTCAATGCCTGCTACAAAAAGGCGCTGGCCATTCACCAGGCCATCGAAACAAAAGACCTGCGAATCGTTCCCTCGCATAATGACCTGGTATTGGAAAACCTGCTTATGGATCATTGTGGTCAACTATGGATGATTGATTGGGAATATTCAGCAATGACGTCGCCATACTGGGATCTTGCCACAATATGCAATGCAGGTAGATTAAACCCGATTCAATCGCGCCAGCTTTTGGAGCGTTATAACAGACAAGTCACAGAACTGAAATTCGGGTGCTTAAGGCGCTTTCAATACATGTTACAGGTGTTGACTTTGAGCTGGCTGTTAGTGTTTTCACCTCAGGGCTTTGAAAAAGAATATAGTTGGTTAAAAAAACTTGAAGCTTGAGCCGCCCATTCCAAGGAGGCGCCGACAGTCGAATACGATATATATAGGTGCCGGGTTAATAGTATAAAATTCCAGTTATGACTACCCGAATCGGAATCATCAGCGATATTCACGCCAGTCCGAAACCACTGCAACAGGCGCTGCATATTTTCGACGATGCCGACGTCTCTGAAATAATCTGCTGTGGTGATATCGCCGGTTATTTTGAACAGTTAAAGCCTTGCATCGATCTGCTCAAAAAACACCACTGTAAAACCATAGTCGGCAACCATGACCAGTCGTATTTGAAGAACAATTCCGGCCAGGTCGATTCGGATGAGTATGCCTATCTCAACGCATTACCTGAAACGATAGAGTTGATGTGCGAAGGTAAAAAACTATTCGTTGTTCACGCGGCGCCACCGGCACTCCAGCATGGCGGTATCAAATTACTGGATAAAGAAGGTGAGTTAGTTCCACAACAAATCGCAGACTGGACGGAAAAGCTAAAATCGGAACTATGCGATGTCTTAATCGTCGGGCACACCCACCAGGTATTTGCAATGCAACTCGGGAATGTTTTCGTCGTCAATCCTGGAAGCAGCCGGTTTAATCACAGTTGCATGATACTATCCCTGCCCGAGATGCAGGTCGATATCTTTGCACTGGAAAACAAGAACATTATTAAGTCGTGGAATTTCAGCCAGTTATTTAGTGGAGGCGAAGATTATCCTGGTCCAGCTAGCTGAAATTCGGCAGTGGTCGCGGTCTCAAATTGAGTTTCAGATACAATGGATGCGCCGGCTCTCCAGATAGGTTTAATTTTAAGAAATGTAAGTTGGGTATCATTTGCCTTATCTCACCTGATCGGTTTTGAAATCTACCGGAGTTTCCCCACGCAGCTACTACAAGATGTGCTTTTTGAGATAACTCCAGAAGCCATTTATTATTTTCCGCACCAACCGGGTCGGGCGCCGTCAACATATCTTTGGGTTGAGTAGCTCGATAGGCAAATAAATTGGCCATACAGACGCTGCCATAGTTCCAGGATTTTGCATAATTAATACAGCGTCTCAGGGTCGGGTCGTCATCGAATTCATCAGCTGTGGAAGGATTCAGGCCGATAAACATTGCCTGTGGCTTTGCCTCATCCCAGATTCGCCACAGTGCGAATCGATATTTTCTACACTTCGAAAGTATGGCTTCCTTTTTCATAGTGGAAATATTACCAATATGCGTTTCTTGGACATATTAGAATATTCTGGCATCGATTTGTTCGATCGATACTGACACCTTTGTAGGTTCCAGGCTTAACACCACACACAATGAAGTATCGGGTTATAAAAATTTGAAAAAATTCGGACACGGGCTATAAGTAAAGAATAGGCTAATTGCAAAACCGAATTAGCATACGTTACTTTTTATGAAATTTGAACGGAACTGCCCCATTGATGAAACGAAGTCGAACGCTGTCTAAACCGTGGCCCTGCTATGGCTATACCCATTGCAGCAAGGATGTTGCTTGCCTGTCCGCACAGAAACCGGGCTTTCGGGTTAGTCGGCTGTATTTCCAGTTCGGCAAATCTATGTCGAGATTGTTTCCGAACAATGCGCCTAAATTTAAGTTTCAATTAAGCGTGGATTCGTAGAATACCATCACTTTTCCGGGACGTTCATCCCGGCAGCATTAGCCAACAACGAAATTATGAATCGAGCAAAATCAAGTAGAGAGAGTGCGAATCAGGAATTGACTGCACGGATGATATGGGACCTGCCGGTACGTATATTCCACTGGTCGCTGGCGGTATTGTTTTTTGTCGCATGGATGACCAGCGAAGGCGACCAGTGGTTGAATATTCACCTGTTTGCCGGCTACGCGATCCTCGGATTGGTGCTGTTTAGAATCTTGTGGGGACTTACGGGCAGCCATTTTGCCCGGTTCAAACAATTCAGCTTTACCTTCTCCGAAGCCAGGGACTATGCGATCAGTGTGTTAAATGGGGTACCGAAGCGCTTCATTGGACACAACCCCGCCGGGAGTTGGGCTATTTATCTGCTGCTGTTGGGTCTGGTTATAGTAGTCGCTACAGGTTTTTTCGCGTTTGGCGGTGAAGAAGGTCATGGCTTGGCCGGTTCGTTATTCTCTTACGGATTGGGATGGTGGGCGCGAAATATTCATGACGGTATCGCTTCGTTGATGATGGGCCTGGTGGTGATACATGTGATCGGCGTCATCATTGAAAGCCGTCATCATAATGAAAACCTGGTTATGAGTATGTTGCATGGGCGCAAGGCGACGACCGTTGCGACGCCAGCGGTAAAATCACATCGGGCAGTCGCATCGGTGCTGGTACTGCTGTTATTCGGCTATGTCCTGTCGGCCGGTCTCGGCATTATTCCCGGTAAGGAATGGTTTAATTCGCAGTTTACCGGTAATCAACTGGCGACGCTGGACGTCTGGCAGGAAGAATGTGGTGGCTGCCATATGGCCTACCATCCGAGCTTGCTGACCGAACGTTCCTGGAACAAATTACTGCAGCAACAGCACCAACACTTCGGTGAAGACCTCTATCTCGACGAAGCGACCCAGAAGCAGCTGAGCCATTATGCCACGGCCAACTCGGCGGAACAGGGCGAAACCGAACCCGCGCGTAAAATCGTCAGCTGGAGTAAGCCCTCGCTGACACCGTTACGTATTACCGAAACCCGTTACTGGCAACATAAACACGAGGAAATCGACCCTGAAGTCTGGAAACAAAGCAATGTGAATGGCAAGACTCAGTGTGACTCGTGCCATAGCGATGCCAAGCAGGGCTGGTTCGAGGATTCGAAGATGAGCGTACCCGATGTTATGGCTTCGAATTAACTCGGGCACCGTTTTAAATAAACAGGAATTATCATGAACAACAAGCAAATTTCAAGTGGACAACTGGCGCGGCTCGCGCTCGCCTGTTTTTTTCTTTCTATTACCTGGCAGAGTGCCCAGGCGAGCCAGTTGGATGACCTGCTCAGCAGTTATAAACAATCCGCAACCCAACCTTTATCGGCGGCTCGCGGCAAGGCCTTCTGGTCGACAAAACACCCCGCCGCGAACGGGGGCGCGGAGCGTAGCTGTGCATCCTGTCACACCAAAGATCTGACCGTTAAAGGCAAGCATATTAAAACCGGCAAAGTCATCCAGCCGATGGCGACCTCGGTCAATCCGAAACGACTGACAAAGGCCCGCAAGATGAAAAAATGGTTACTCAGAAATTGTAAGTGGGTACTTGGCCGCGAATGCTCGGCACAGGAAAAGGGTGATGTTCTGACATTTATTAATAATTTCAAATAGGAAAAAATGATGAATTTACGCACAGTAGTATTGATTGTTGCACTTGGTTTGTCACTGGGATTTGGTGAAGTCTCGGCGGGATCGAATGCAGGCGCAAAACTTTATAAATCGGAGTGTGGCTCTTGCCATGTGGCTTATCCGAGTGTCCTCCTGCCGGGGAAATCATGGGATGCAGTACTTGGCAGTCTCGATAAGCATTTTGGTGACAATGCGGAACTCGCCGCCGATGACCTGAAACTGTTGAAAGGATATCTTGATAACCACAACTACGATCAGTCACGTATAAAGAAGCGATACAAAAATCGATTTGATACTCCGGGAAATCCAATTCGGGTTACCAAGACCCGTTTTTTTCGCGCGATTCATGACGAAGTATCCGATCGCTGGGTGAGTAAGAACCCCAAGGTGAAGACCTTCGCGCGTTGCGAGGCATGCCATCGGGGTGCCCAAAACGGCAGCTTCGATGAAGACGACGTGCACATTCCGCGCTAGTACGTCTGCGAGAGTTGGTCTGATCCGACGATAAATGGCGGCTGGTTGAGGTCAGCCAGTCGCTGCCTGCTTTTAATCTGGGAAAATCAGTTGAATCATGAAAGTCGGCGCAATAAATTTAACAAAATGTTGCTGGCCTTCTTCCGGTGTCGAAGGATGATATCCGCCCAGGTAAACAATCATGTATTGAGCCATTGCGTTTCTCCTAAATCGGCCTTTCTGTCATAAACCGGTTTAATGGTTCCTGGGCGGTAACCCCGTATGCTGTGTCAATATTTTTACGCCCGCTATCCGTTTGCTTTGGCCCTGTTTTTTGCCATGGCTATTTTTTCGGCGTGGACTTCGATACTCCTCGGTTTTGGCTGGTTGATAAGCAGGGACGAGCTGATTCCTTCCGCTGCCAATCAAGTCTTCGCGTCCGAGACGGGTCAGGGCTTCGCGTAGTATCGGCCAGTTGGCTGGATCGTGGTAACGCAGGAACGCTTTGTGTAATCGTCTTTGCCTGTCCCCTTTGGCTGAAACCACCGAGCCGCTGTCGCGTTTGACTCTTTTCAGGGGGTTCCTTTCGGTATGGTACATAGCGGTAGCGGTGGCCATCGGCGAAGGATAAAAATTCTGTACCTGGTCGGCTTTGAAGCCATTTTGTTTCAGCCAGATGGCGAGGTTCATCATATCCTCGTCGGTAGTTCCCGGATGAGCTGCGATGAAATAAGGTATCAGGTATTGCTCCTTGCCCGCTTTCCTCGAATATTTCTCGAAGAGCTTTTTAAATCGATTGTAACTGCCCATGCCGGGTTTCATCATTTTCGATAAAGGTTCGGACTCTGTATGTTCAGGTGCGATTTTTAAATAACCACCGACATGATGGCTAACCAGTTCTTCGACATATTCGGGGGACTCGACGGCGAGGTCATATCTGAGACCGGAACTAATTAAAACTTTTTTCACGCCTTTTAATTTGCGCGCACGTTTGTAGAGCGCAATAAGGTCCGAATGATCCGTGTTCAGATTTTCGCAAATACCCGGGTAGACGCAGGAAGGTCTTCGACAGGCCGACTCGATAGTTTTCGATTTGCAGGCGATGCGATACATGTTCGCAGTCGGGCCACCAAGGTCGGAGACCACACCGGTAAAGCCCGGTACTTTGTCGCGTATCGCTTCGACTTCACGAATTATGGAATCTTCCGAGCGACTTTGAATGATACGGCCTTCGTGTTCGGTGATCGAGCAGAAAGTGCATCCGCCGAAACAACCACGCATGATGTTCACCGAAAAGCGAATCATTTCGTAAGCGGGAATTTTCGCCTTGCCATACATCGGATGTGGCACGCGCGCGTAGTCGAACGCAAAGACATAGTCCATTTCTTCGGTGCTGAGCGGTATCGGCGGTGGGTTAAACCAGATTTTCTGCCCGCCCTGGTTTTGCACCAGCGCGCGGGCATTACCCGGATTGGTTTCCTGGTGCAGCACGCGGCTGGCATGCGCATATAATACAGGATCGCGTTTGACATCGTTGAACGACGGCATGCGAATCACTGTCTTTAAACGTTTCGATAATTTGTTCTGGATGGTTTCGAGTTTGCCGCCAAGTTTAACATCGATTTCTTTGTTTTCGATATCGCAGCTACTTTGCTGAACAGATTCGTAGGGATTGAACCGCTTTTCGATGCGTCCGGGTTTATCGACGTTAGTCGAATCTATGATTTGCCAGTCATCGGGGATGTCTTGAATAAAAAATGCTGTGCCGCGTATATCAGAGATTGCTTCGATTGTGTCGCCACCTGCGAGACGGTGTGAAATTTCGACAATAGCGCGTTCTGCATTGCCATATATCAGCAGGTTTGCCTTTGCATCGGACAGTATCGAACGGCGCACCTTGTCCTGCCAGTAATCATAGTGGGCGATACGTCGAAGAGATGCCTCGATGCCACCGATGATAATCGGTACGTCTTTGAATGCTTCGCGACATCGCTGTGAATAAACTATAGAGCAGCGATCTGGGCGTTTACCGGCAATATTTCCGGGTGTATATGCGTCGTCGGAACGGATTTTTCGGTCTGCCGTATAACGATTAATCATCGAATCCATGTTGCCGGCAGTAACACCGAAAAACAGATTGGGTTTACCGAGTGCGGCAAAGGCTTCGGCCGAATGCCAGTCGGGTTGCGCGATAATGCCGACACGAAAGCCCTGCGCTTCGAGTAGTCTGCCAATAATTGCCATGCCAAAACTTGGATGATCCACATAGGCATCGCCGGTGACCACGATAATGTCGCAGCTATCCCAGCCCAGTTGATCCATTTCTTCCCGGCAGGTCGGGAGGAAGGGCGCTTTACCAAAGCATTCAGCCCAATACAATGGGTATTGATTGAGAGGTCTTGCCTGAGAAGTGAGGTTGATTTGCATGATGAATTCCGCGTAGGCGGCGATTCTACGCGAAAACAGCGTGATTACTATCGAAACCCAGAGAATTGAAATGTTTGCCCAGGGTCTTTTTTTCCAGCGTACCCTGTCGATACAAGGTCGACAATGCCGCGGCCGCAATATACCGGCTACTCACTTCAAAGTAATCGCGTAACACGGTGCGATCTTCGCTGACGCCGAAACCATCTGTGCCGAGGCAGGTATAAGGCAATGGCATCCATTTGGCGATGCCCTCAGGCAGGGCTTTCATATAGTCTGTGGCAGCTACTGCTATGCCTTCTTGCTCGGAAAACCACTGTTTGACCAAAGGTATGCGAGCGATGTTTTGCGGATTGAGCAAATTTTCTCGTTCACAGCTTTGCGCTTCTCGTGTCAGCTCTGTGAAACTGGTGATACTCCAAATGTCGCAGGAAAATCCCATATCCTCCAGTTGGTTGGCGGCGCTAATACACTCGTGCATGATCGATCCGCTGGTCAGTAAATGAATTTTTCTGCCGGGTTTCACTTTCAGTTTACTGTGTTGCCAACAGTAACCACCCTGAATAATACCTTCGACAATGCTCTCGCCAAACTCGTCGCCCATGGCAGGCATTGGGTAGTTTTCGTTGTAAAGCGTCAGGTAGTAAAACACATTTTCCTGTTGCTGATACATGCGTCGGATGCCGTCCCTCACGATCACGGCAACCTCGTAGGCAAATGCCGGGTCGTAGCTGATCAGGCTGGGGAAGCTGCTGGCGAGAATATGTGAATGGCCATCCTGATGCTGGAAGCCTTCGCCATTTAGCGTGGTGCGCCCGGCAGTACCACCGAGCAGGAAGCCGCGCGCCATCATGTCACCACAGGCCCAGATCATGTCGCCGACGCGCTGAAAACCGAACATCGAGTAATAAATATAAAAAGGTATGGTTGGAATGCCGTGCACCGCATAGGCTGTGCCGGCGGCCATAAACGAAGCCATGGCGCCAGCTTCGCAAATGCCCTCCTGCAGAATCTGGCCATCAGTGGATTCTTTATAAGGCATCAGTGAATCGGCATCAACCGGTGTGTAATGCTGACCCTCGGGTGAATAAATACCTGCAGCCGAAAACAGGGCATCCATACCGAAGGTACGAGCTTCATCGGGTACGATGGGAACAATGTAATTACCCAGGTCTTCGTCTTTGAGAAGATTTGACAACATTCGTATCATCGACATAGTCGTCGATATCTCACGTTGTCCCGAACCCTCGATCTGATCCCTGAACAGGCTTAAATCAGGAGCCGTTAATGCGGGACAGTCCACCCGCCGAGCGGGTAGATAGCCGTTTAAGGCCTGTCGCTTTTCGTGCAGGTAGAGAAGTTCCGGTGAATGATCACCGGGGTAGTAGAGTTCAGCCTTCTCGGCTGCGGTCTCTTCGATCGGAATGCCAAGATCTTTTGCTGCTTCTATACGTTCTTCGGCCGAGAGATTTTTCTTCTGATGTGCGGTATTGCGTCCCTGACCGGAAATTCCCATGCCGTCACCTTTGACCGTTTTCACTAAAATGACCGTCGGTTTACCTTCTGCCTGAATCGCACGATGATAGGCAGCATAGATTTTTTTCGGATCCTGACCACCACGTTTGATCAGTCGGACTTCGTCGTCGGTGAGAGAATTCATCATCTGTTCGAGTTCGGCGTTGCCATCGATCCAGTGCTCGCGCTGGGCATCGCCCGGCATTACCGAATAGCGTTGATAATCACCGTCGACACATTCTTCCATACGATGACGCAGGACACCGTTATGGTCGATTGCGAGCAATGCATCCCAGCCACCGCCCCAGATGACTTTGATAACATCCCAACTGGCGCCGCGAAAACTCCGTTCCAGTTCCTGAATAATCTTGCCATTACCGCGCACGGGTCCGTCGAGTCGCTGTAAATTGCAGTTGACCACCAAAATCAGGTTGTCGAGTTTTTCACGTGCGGCGATGTTGATAGTGCCCAGCACCTCGGGTTCGTCCGATTCGCCATCACCGATGAAACACCAGATTTTACCACCGTTGTTTGGTTTCAGGCCCCGGCTCTCGAGGTATTTTGCAAAGCGCGCCTGATAGATAGCACTGACCGTGGAAAGCCCCATCGAGGCATTCGGCATTTGCCAGAACGCGGGCATAGAACGGGGATGCGGGTAGGAACACAAGCCACCGCCCTGACCAAGTTCACGCCGGAAATTTTTAATTTGCTCTGCGCTTAATCGCCCTTCAAGATAGGCGCGGGCATAAATGCCCGGGGAGGCGTGTGGCTGCGGCAGCACCAGATCGCCACCGTAATCCGTACTTCTGACGCGAAAGAAGTGATGGAAGCCAGTCTCCATCATAGTTGCTGCGCTTGCGTAGGTGGCAATATGGCCGCCTACTCCGGAGCCGGAATCGTAGGCCTGTAACACCATCGCCATCGCATTCCAGCGCACGATATTTTCGATACGCTTTTCCATCTCGATGTCGCCGGGGTAAACCGGCTGCGAGACGGGTGGAATGGTATTGACGTAAGGGGTATTTAAAGTTGCTTCGTTTAGATTGACACCTGACTGTAACGCATGGTTCTGTAAATTACGCAGAATGACACGTACACCGGCAGGACCGAAAGCCTGATAGATATAATCCAGAGACTCCAGCCATTCCTGGTTATCTTCTGCCATGTTTTGTTCGAGTTCAGACAGGTTTATCGTTGACATATTCTACTCTAAGGCAAATTGCCGTTGTCAGGCACGATCCTGGATCGTATATTCCCGATTTTTGCGGATACCGATATCAAAGCCTTCGTCGACCATACGTGAACCAGCCCCCGTTAAACAATTCATCAATAATTTGCCAACGCGGTCATAAATGGCCTTTTCATCCCGAGATTGCGACGTCGGAGAATCGAATGCTCGGCATTAATGCGGATCGTCTTTCATCCCAGTTCTGTTGATTACCAATCATTGATATTTTATTTAACATTGCATAAAAATTACCTGCGACGGTAATACCCCGGACTGCCTGTATCCGTTCTCCATCTTTACACAGATAGCCGGATGCGCCAAAACTGAAATTGCCAGAAATAGCGTTAGCGCCGGAATGTAAACCGGTCAAATCTGTGAGTTCTAAATATTCACCACTATGCAGTGTCGACAGGTCTTCGGAACCGCTGGCGATTTCGATTTGATGTAGATTAACGCCCAGAGTTGACCTTGGTCCACGGTTGGCGTGTCCTGTGGTGCTGGTATCAAAATAAGAAGCGGTAGCGCTATTGTGTATCAAATTTTGCAGGCATCCATCTATTACGAGTTCTGATCTTTTCGTAGCGGTTCCTTCGGCATCAAATAATTGATAGCCAAATCCATCGATATTGAGTGGGCTATCGTAAATATTCAGTCGTGAATCAGCTATAACTGACCCGATTTTATCTCGCATTGGGTTGACGCCATCTTTCGCTGCTTTTGCGGAAAACATCAAAGAAAATATGGCAATCGCTGATACCTGACATTCTTTTTCGAAAATCACATCGTAGTGTTTGCTCGGAATGGGCTTTCCATCCAGCAGGCCGATGCATTTTTCATAGGTTTTATCGATAATCGTGGATAGGTTTAAATCCGAGAATAATCGCGATACCTGACTTGAGCCCTGCATGACGTTTCTTTCGCCGTCTTCGACTAATGCATAAGCATAGGAGACGTACTTACGCCTACGTGTTAATGCATTTAAGCCGGCACTGGAGAATATATGTCGTTGGCTGGTTATTTCCTGAACACCATTATAGGGTACATTTTTTACTTTAACTTTGGCGGTTAGTTGACTTTCGATTTCGAGCGCCAATTGAATTTTCTGCTCTGTCGGGACCTGTTCCCGTGGACATAATAATTCGTCATCCGTTTTCAGATGGCCAGAATTTGGCAGAATGTTTTCGTGAGGTTCCACTTTGACATAACTGGCGTTATTTAATGCATGATCTACCATTGAGCTGAGGGCATCTGTGTCGATTGCTTCGCTGTAGGCAGTGCCGGTATGACCATTCTTAATCACACGTAATCCCAGGATCCGACTCGAACTCACATTGTGTTCTTCGATTTCGCCATCGCGTGCTTTGAGGGAGAGCAATTCTCTTTCGTCGACGATAAGGTCACCAGTCGCACCAGCACTCACGGCTTGATCTAATACCTGCCCCGCCATTTGTGCTGCGTCAAAATTGGAAATGCCGCTGGAAGTACTCATCAGGCGTTACCTCCGACCAGTATGTCATCGACTTTTAGAGTCGCTTGTCCAACGGTAGTCGGTATTGAGCCAGAGATTGATCCGCACATACCACAGGCCAGAGAAAAGTCCTGGCCGATCATGGAAATTTCTTTGAGCACTTTTGGTCCGGTGCTAATCAGAGTTGCTGCTTTAACGGGGTATTGAATTTTCCCGTTTTCGATATAGTAGCCTTCGGTGACCGCAAAGTTGAACTCGCCAGTACCAGGTTGGACCGAACCCCCGCCCATGTGAGAGGCGTAAATACCCCTGTCGATAGAAGCGATCATTTCGTCTATATCGGCATCGCCTGGTTCGATGAAGGTATTGCGCATACGTGATGCTGGTGCAAATTTGTAAGACTCGCGACGACCCGAACCAGAGCGCGGGTAACCCGTTTGCTGCGCACCAATGCGGTCGACCAGGAAATTAGTTAACCGACCATCTTTAATGAGTTGGGTTCGTTGTGTGGGCATGCCTTCGTCGTCTATATTGATTGAGCCCCACTCATTTGCCATAGTCCCATCGTCTACCGCATTAACGATAGAACTGGCGATTATTTCACCCATTTGGTCGTGGAATACCGATGCCTTTTTTGCAACTGAGGTCGTCTCCAGCAAGTGGCCGCAAGCTTCGTGGAAGATGACGCCGCCAAAACCATTGCCGATAATAACTGGCATTCTACCGGAAGGGCAGGGCTTCGCGGCCAGGTTGACCAGCGCCTGTCTGGCTGCCTCTTCACCGGTTTTCCGAGGATTGATTTCAGCTTCAATTTCCCAGCCCAACAATCCACCGTCATTCCAGCTGCCGGTCGCCTGTTCGCTCCCATCGGACGCGATAGCGGTTAAACTCACTCTGATGTAATTGCGCCTGTCATTCGAGTGCAAGCCATCGCTGTTAACTATTTCGACTTGCTGTTCTCGTTGCATACAGGAACCACGTGTTTGCGATATTGGCTCGCCTGCTGTCCTGGCAGCTCGGTCTGCCGCCATTAAGTAGGCAATTTTACTTTCTATTTCTGCATCGACCGATAAAATTTTTCGGGCTGAGTGCATGTTGGAGGGTTGATTAAAATTAAAGGAATTTATAGTACTGACAGGATCCCTTAAATCTTTAGCCGCCAGTATCGAAGTGACGCGTAATAACTCGTCCTGGTCCGTCTTGTTGGTATAGCCATATAGAACCCTGGTGCCGTAAACCAGTCTGAGGCCAATGCCAAAATTCACACCCGATTCTACCGACTGGACATCATCACCGAGAGTGTTGACAACATGGGCTTGATTCTTTTCAATGAAAAGTTCAGCAAAATCAGCACCCAGTGACAGGGCGTGATCAATAACCGATACGGCGGTTGGATTATGAAGCATCGAAGTTTATTCCTTTTGGGGATAGAGAAAGGTTAGTCTAATTTGACAAGATTGTAATCTCATGTTTTCAATCCTAAAGAGCTTTTCATGGAATAATAGGCTGAACACATTTTTGAAATGTTTTATGAAGGAGACCGATATGACAGCAGTAACTCGTAACTGGCTCATGCAACTGCCGAAGATCGAATTACACCTGCACCTGGAAGGTAGCCTTGAACCCGAACTCATGTTTGAACTGGCTATCCGAAACGGTATCAATCTACCATTCGAAAGTGTCGATGCGATACGGCAGGCCTATCAATTCAACAGTCTTCAAGACTTTCTCGATATTTATTATCAGGGAGCCAATGTGCTGCAGAGCGAACAGGATTTTTATGATCTGGTCTGGGCTTATTTGCTGAAATGTCATCAACAAAATGTGGTTCATGTTGAACCGTTTTTCGATCCGCAAACGCATACCGATCGAGGTATTGAAATTGCCACAGTGATCAACGGTATATCCAGGGCATTGAAAGATGGCGAAGACAAATTCGACATCACCAGTAAGTTAATTCTGTGCTTTCTACGTCATCTGAGCGAAGAGGCAGCATTCGATACGCTTCGACAGGCCGAACCATTTCTGGATCAAATAATCGCTGTCGGCCTTGATAGTTCCGAACAAGGACATCCACCGGAAAAGTTTAGCCGCGTATTCGCGAGAGCGAGAGATTTGGGTCTGCTAACGGTCGCACATGCCGGCGAGGAAGGTCCGGCAGACTATATCTGGACTGCCATAAACGATTTGAAAGTGTCACGGATTGATCATGGGGTTCGTGCTATTGATGATGCAAATCTAATGCGGCACTTAATCGATACCCGAATACCGCTGACAGTTTGTCCTTTGTCGAATACTAAACTGCGTGTATTCGAAAACATGTCGCAGCATAATATCTTGCAGATGCTGGAACAGGGCATTTGTGTCACTGTAAATTCTGATGACCCGGCTTATTTTAGAGGGTATATGACGGAGAATTTTAATGCTTTGGCTGAATCGCTTGATATGACCAGGGCACAGGCTCGACAGCTTGTGCTCAATAGCATCGAAGCCAGTTTTGCCGATGAGCGTAGAAAGCAGACAATGCGAAATATGCTTGGTTAAATATTAAACCTGGGTTGTTAGACTACTAGCCTGGCTTTCCAGACAGGAACTTGCGGAGTCTTCCTCGGATTCGCGCAGAAGTTCAGCTTCGCTGGCTTGTGTATCGGACGGTTTCTGTTTGAAAATGTCATTTATCAATTATTTGCCAGACTGGTTTTACATTCAATACCTTGTCATGATTAACTGCAATCTTGCAGCCAAACCGGCTTTGCACCCATGTCGTTTATTTCCCCAACAAAGTCGAAAAACAAGGGTTGCTGCATTATTCATTCTGTTTAACTTTGTTGCTTCAGATTAACGATTCGCTTTCGATAAAAGATAACGCTTATGCATTATTCAGCTCTCAGTCTGGTCAGGCAAGCGCTCTCCGGCAATAAAGGATGGACGCGCGCCTGGCGCAACCCGGAACCCAGGAAACACTATGATGTGATTATCATCGGTGGCGGTGGACATGGTCTGGCGACGGCTTATTATCTTGCCAAACTGCACGGTATTACCAATGTCGCTGTGATTGAAAAAGGTTATATCGGTGGTGGTAATACCGGTCGTAACACAACCATCGTGCGTTCGAATTACATGCTTAACGCGAATTCACAGTTTTACGAACATTCGATGAAACTCTGGGAAGGCCTGAGTCAGGACCTGAACTACAACGTCATGTTTAGCCAGCGCGGTATCATGAATCTGTTCCACACTGACGCCCAGCGTGACGCGGCAGTTCGCCGCGCCAACTCGATGCGCTTGAATGGTGTCGATGCTGAAATCATCGATGTTGATGGTGTACGCAAATTGATGCCCTATCTCGACTTTTCGCAAAATACGCGTTTCCCGATCCGCGGCGGTATTACTCAGCCACGCGGTGGCACGGCCCGGCACGACGCGGTCGCCTGGGGTTATGCCCGTGGCGCAGACCGACTCGGCGTAGACATCATTCAGCAATGCGAAGTCACCGGCATTAAACGCGAAGGCGACAAGATCCTCGGCGTTGAAACCAGTAAGGGTTTTATCGGTGCAGGGCAGGTCGGTACCGCGGTTGCTGGTAATAGCAGTCGCATCTTTAGCATGGTCGGCATGACGCTGCCGATCGAAAGCCATGTGCTACAGGCCTTTGTCACCGAAGGTATTAAGCCACTCATAGACACCGTCTGCACCATGGGCATGGGCCATTTCTACATCAGTCAGTCGGATAAAGGCGGTCTAGTGTTCGGTGGCGACATCGATGGCTATAACACTTACGCACAGCGCGGTGGTCTGCCGACCTGCAGCCACGTGCTCGAGGCCGGTATGACCATGATGCCCTGCCTGAAGCGCCTGCGCGTGCTGCGACAATGGGGCGGCGTCATGGATATGTCGATGGACGGCTCACCGATTATCGGTAAAACCCCGATCGATAATCTGTATATCAATGGTGGCTGGTGCTACGGCGGCTTTAAAGCCACGCCCGCGTCGGGTTGGGTATTTGCGGATACCATCGCCAATGATAGACCACATGAATACAACAAAGAATTCACGCTGGAGCGTTTCCGCGAAGGCAACACCATCGACGAGAAAGGCCAGGGTGCGGCGCCCAAGGCCCACTAAGGGGAGATTATTATGCTTAGAATAAATTGCCCCTGGTGCGGGCTTCGCAACGAAAAGGAGTTTACCTACGGTGGCGATGCTACTGTAAAGCGTCCTGACGACGATGCGCCAATCGATCAGTGGTACGACTATGTTTATGAACGTGAAAATCCCTGTGGTCCGCATACCGAACACTGGCACCATGCCAACGGCTGCCGCGCCTGGATAACCGTGGTGCGTAACACCATGACCCACGAAATCATCTCGACCGCACCCGCATCGGATGCCTTGCCTGCGCCGGAGGCCAAGTAACATGAGCCAGCAATTTCGAGGTAATAGCGGGGGTTTAATAGACCGCAGTAAGACTATTACTTTCATCTTCGACGGTAAAAGTTATCAAGGATTTGAAGGCGACACTCTAGCCTCTGCGTTACTCGCGAACGGTGTACGGCTGTTCGGTCGAAGCTTTAAATATCACCGTCCACGCGGACTGTTAAGCGCCGGCTCCGACGAGCCGAATGCGATGGTCGAGTTGCGCGAAAGTAACCGCAAGGAACCCAATACCCGTATTACCACTATCGAGTTATACGATGGACTGGTTGCCAACAGTCAGAACCGCTGGCCGTCGTTGAATTTCGACATCATGTCTTTCGTCGGGTTATTCTCGAATCTGTTATCAGCCGGTTTTTACTACAAAACCTTTATGTGGCCAACCTGGTTCTGGACCAACGTCTACGAAAAATTTATCAGGAAGGCTGCGGGTCTCGGTAGCGCATCGCAGGAAGCCGACCCGGACGAATACGATCATATGAACGAGCATTGCGACGTGCTGGTGGTCGGCGCAGGCCCGGCCGGGATCATGGCGGCACGCGCGGCGGCGGCTACCGGTGCAAGGGTCGTACTCTGCGAAGAGCAAAATAAACTCGGCGGGTCGCTGAACTGGGAGACGTATCAAGTCGATGGCAAGGCCGCCAGCGAATGGGCTGCTGAGCAGGCTGACGAACTCGCAAGACTCGACAATGTGCATGTACTCACCCGCACGACCGTGTTTGGTTACTACGACCACAATGTGATGGCGGCGCTGGAACGCGTCAGCGATCACATCAAAGAACCCAAATCAGGCCATGTTCGCCAACGCCTGTGGCATTTTTACCCTCAGCAAGTTGTGCTCGCTGCCGGTGCCGGCGAACGTCCGCAGGTATTCGGTAATAACGATACACCGGGTGTTATGCTGGCGTCTGCGGCGCGGACTTTTGCTAACCAGTTCGGTGTCAAAGTGGGACGCACTGCG
The DNA here is from genome assembly GCA_964651385.1 of uncultured Gammaproteobacteria bacterium. Classification (GTDB taxonomy): domain Bacteria; phylum Pseudomonadota; class Gammaproteobacteria. Next base: position 31,887 of record CAZYYM010000028.1, read on the forward strand.
CTTGTAGCCACGAATAATAACGACGCCTACCGTACCGCCATCGATTTGCATACGATTGGCATAAAGGTTGCCGCAGTGGTTGATTCTCGCGCCCACCCTGATGTGCCACTGGCTGCCGAGTTGGAGAAGCTCGCTATCAAGGTCTATACCGGAAAAGCAGTCGGCGCCGCGAGAGGCGGAAATCAGGTAAAAGCTGCACTATTAGTTTCAACACAAGGGCATACCGAAGATCCAATACAGATTGATTGCGATATCATTGCATCTTCCGGTGGCTGGAACCCAAACGTGCATTTGTTCAGTCAGTCGCGTGGGAAAACCGTTTACGATGCGGCTATCGCCGCATTTGTGCCGGGTGACTCGGTTGCCGCCGAGCGTTCGGTAGGTGCCGCCAAAGGCACATTCGAATTGCAGACCTGTCTCGATGAAGGCCTGTCAGCGGGTATTGATGCCGCCGAAAAAGCCGGATTCAGCGGTGGTGATGCTGCCAAAGCAACCGGCGAAGGCGACCACGCCTATGCCATCGAGCCGCAATGGATTAACCCGACACCGTATAACAAGTCGTACAAGCAATTCGTTGACCAGCAAAACGACGTAAAGGCCAGCGACGTCGCTTTGGCCGCACAGGAAGGCTACGACTCGGTAGAATTGCTGAAACGCTACACGACACAGGGTATGGCGACCGATCAGGGTAAAACCAGTAATGTCAATGCGCTGGCTTTACTCGCCTGTCAACGCGGTGATCCGATCCCGACCGTGGGCGCAACCACCTTTCGTCCGCCGTTCGTACCGGTCGCCATGGGCGCGCTGGCCGGTCACGCGGTCGGTAACGACTTTATGCCTATTCGACGTACTGCCATTCACGACTGGAACGTGAAACGGGGTGCGGTATTGATCGAAGCCGGTTTGTGGATGCGCGCGCGTTATTTCCCGACTAAACCCGGTGATACTCTACGCGATTGCTATATTCGCGAAGCCGAGGTGACCCGTAAGAATGTCGCCCTGGTCGATGTCACCTCGCTCGGTAAAATCGATATCCAGGGTCCAGATTCAGCTGAATTTCTCAATCGGCTTTACATCAATAACTGGTTGAAACTACCGATTGGCAAAGCGCGTTATGGCATTATGCTGCGCGAAGACGGCATTGTTTATGACGATGGTACAACCTCGCGACTCGGCGAAAATCATTACTTTATGACTACCACCACGGCCAATGCGGGGCCGGTACTGGCGCATATGGAGTATTATCTGCAGGCAGTATGGCCCGATCTGGATGTGGTGATCTGTTCCGCCACGGAGCAATGGACTGGCATTGCGGTTGCCGGTCCAAATAGCCGTAAGCTGCTGGAAAAAGTCATCGATATCGATATCAGTAACGAAGCCTTTCCGTTCATGGGTGTGGCGGAATGCAAGATGAACACGATACCTGCACGCTTGTTCCGTATCAGCTTTTCGGGTGAGCTGGCCTACGAACTGAACGTAGCGGCTGATTTTGGCGAGCAAGCCTGGTTGGAATTACTCGAAGCAGGCAAGGAGCTTGGTGTTGGTATCTACGGCACCGAAGCACTGGGTACCATGCGTATTGAAAAAGGTCACGTTGCCGGCTCGGAGCTTGATGGTCGCACCAATGCCGATGACCTGGGGCTCGGTGGTATGGCTAATCTGAATAAACATTTTATCGGTAAACAAATGTGGCAGCGGCCGGTACAAAAAGCTGAAGGTCGATTGCAGGTAGTCGGATTGAAATCTCTTGAAGCCGATCGGCCTTTGCGTATCGGTGCACATCTGGTCAACGAAAACCAGAAACTCGACTCGGTCAGCCAGTCGCAAGGGCATGTATCCGCAACAACTCATAGCCCATCACTGGGTGAAAATATTGCATTAGGATTACTCATGGACGGTGCATCGCGCCATGGTGAGGAAGTAACCGCCTATTCACCCGTTCATAATGAAAAAATTCGCGTCGAAGTATGCCATCCGGTATTTATCGATCGCGAAGGAGAACTTGTCCGTGCCTGATTCAGCCAGTCCTGTTCGCGTATCACCGATACTTGATGCCGAAAAAGCACTCGTCGAATGTGATGGGTTATTGTTCGTCAACCGGCACAACACCACCTCGGTGCAGGTGCTGGCATTTAAGAAACAACACACCGCGGTTGCGACTGCATTGTCAAAAGCGCTGCGTGTTGAAGCGTCCACTACACCGGGTATTTGCAACAGCGACGGCAGCACGCAGGTGGTATGGAACGGTCCTAACCAGTGGATGGTAATTAGCGAGGGTGCTGCTGCCGAAGGAATGCTTGAGAAAATCCAGAAGGTTGTGGGGGACAAGGCGGGTGTTGTCGATCAGAGCCATGGCCGCGTCGGCCTGCGTTTAAGCGGTGAGCACGCGCGTACGGTGATTAAGAAAAATTGCCCGATCGATATACACCCGCGCAGTTTCACACCGGGTAGTTGCGCCCTCACAACAATCGCGCACATCGGCGCACTTTTGATTCAGGTTGACGATGCGCCGACTTACGATTTGTTTGTTAATCGGAGTTTTGCTCGTTCCTTTGCCAACTCGATCGTGCATGGTTGTCATGAGTTTGAGAGTGATTAACTTTTTTGAGCAGAATGTAGGGATTGAGTTGGCACCCGTGACAACTATCGGGTTGTTAAAGGTGGTTAACACGTAAGGACACACTAGTAGAAGCTCCTTAAAGCAATTTCTAATCTCAGTTATACGCCGACCAGAGACTAACCTGCAGATATATTCCAGGTGCATCGAACGACAGCAAAGACTGAGATAGTGGTCGATCAAGTACTGAGACAGCATTCGTCTGTAGACGACCCATCAGTGATATTCAGGATGGAGGTTTGCCCTGGAATAAATGCTACATTTCGGACACCAGTGCAGGTTCTCAAAGTCGATCTAATCTTCCTGGAGGATAAAAGCTAGACCTGACCCCTTTATTTTTATCGAGCCATAAAGAACCTGCGATGTTCACGTATGTCGTTGGAACCATGGAAGAAGCGGGAATTACAGCAAGAACTGATGAAAAGGTGAAATATCTAATGATGTCAGCCTTGAATTTGGTAAATTGCATATCGAATGCAAAGAGAATCTTATGATGACGGGGTAACCCAGCTGCTCCTCAATGTTAGAGGACCCATTGATTTTTAGTCAATGGCTCCCCCATAAAAAAAGCCCAATAAAATCAAGGGCTTTCGGAGAATATGGTGCGCCGTGGGCGATTCGAACGCCCGACCAATTGATTAAAAGAAAGATACGCCTCCGAATTTTCGGCAGAAAGTTGAAGATTTGTAAGGGATTTTTCTTTGTCACTTCCTGGTTACCGCCGAACCCGAACTTATCCGGAACTACCCTCCCCCTGGTTGCCCGAAAACAGTGTCGATCTTGATGCATCTCTTTCGCAGAGAGCCAGCACTGACAACAAACCGAACTCGCCCGAACAACGCCCGAACCCGACCTGAACCCGAACGTTCGTTGAGAATTCAGTTTCAGCCGTCTTCTATCCAGGTTGTCCCTGTCTGCAACCGCCGGAGGCTAGGATGGGGGTAGGCCTTGGGTCTGGCGAGATTTTGTCACAGTGAGCGAATCTGGCGGACTCTGGGTGGCTACCGGGCTGAAACAGAGGCCAAGCCGAATCAGCCGCCTGGAGTCGCCGCCCGACCTGACGCCCTACAGGATCACCCG
>CAZYYM010000029.1:0-35404 GCA_964651385.1 uncultured Gammaproteobacteria bacterium
AATTTAGAAAGAGGAGATCACAGGCTGGCACCCGTTACCGCGAGCGGTTTAGTCCTTCGACCCGAAGGAGACAGTTGTTCCATTTAATCCGGTAAGCCAGCGGCGTTTAAATTGTCTTTGAGTCGGGAGTGAGATTCTGCCCTATAGGTCTTGGTCCAACTTGCGACCGAAAAAGTAGGCGACATTTCCATCACTTTTTCTTTCATGACAGCGGCTTCCTCAAGCCTCCCCGTCTCAACCAATGCGCTTATCAGCCAAACGCGTGGCTGATATGATTTTGGCTCCCGTTTTATGGCATACGCGATAGCCGGTATCGCGGCTTCATGATCACCCAGCAAATGTAATCCTACTCCCTGAATCGTTGAAAACCAAGCGAGTGGAAACGGGCACAAGCGAATGGCTGCCTTGATTTTCTGTACGCCCTGATAGAATTTTCCGGAGTCAATCAAAATATCGGTCAGGCATCCCATCGCCTCTGAACTATTAGGTGTTAGGCAATCGGCAAACTGTCGAAAATAACAAGGCATAGCATACCAACTACCCTTTGATCACAACCCCAACGCTGCCTCGAGCTTCGTTAACGATTCAATCTGTTTTTTCTTGTCCATCTTTCGGATGTTTACCAGTTTCCATTGAATCGCGGGCAAATGATCGATGCCATCCACTGGAATGAGATCCCAATCCGGTTGTCCTTGCTTTATCGAGATGAGGAACTGCTTCTCGTCCTCAGTCATGGTGTTTCTGATCGTTTCGATGAGCCGGTCACGGACCGCCACCAGTTCGTCGTACCCAGCCTCGGCGTCCGTCATTCCCGTAAACTCCTGCTCGAACACTTGGCGGAGATCTTTCAGGTTCGGGGCGAGCAGTTCGCTCATCGGCCGGTTATTGCTGGCCAGATAAACGACGAACGCGGTACGAATTTCGTTAGTGACGCCTTCGTTCTCCATCAGGGTCTTGACATCGAACAGGTCGCGCGGATGCTGGCGATCGAGTGCAGCGCAAAGTTTGCCGCCATACAAATCAGCGACAGCAAGTGTGTTCACCGTCGCCGACATTTCGAACAGTGACTCGGCCCGTTCGCACAGCTCTCGTTCCACAGGGGGATATACCGTGCCACGGAGCACCAGATTCGGCTCGATTTTGATAGTAGCCTCTGCAGTTCCGACTGTTAGCTTGGAAAAATGCTCTGCTCCTTTCGTTTGAACTCCCTGAACAGTGACGCCGGGTATGGCTTTTCGAGCCGCGGTGGCGATCCGCTGCAAAGCCTCACCGATTTTTGCCAATGTCGTATCGCGCGGTTCCAGGGGCAAATACGTCAGGTCGATATCGACAGATAATCGCGGCATGTCGCGTACATAGAGATTGATTGCCGTGCCACCCTTTACTGCAAAACACGCCTGCGCAGCTACGTGCGGCATGACCCGTAGCATGAGTTGCGCTTGCTTGAAGTACTGGCTGTCCTTCATGCGATATCCTCCGACGCTTCCCGCTGCAGATATGCCTCGGGGACGGTTATGTTGTATTTGGTATCCAGCCTTCCGCCTCTGACTATCATGCGTTTGCCTTTGCCGAAGTCCACTTTTGACGAGTCCAGTTTCCTGGTCCAGGCATGATTGTGGTGTTCTGCCAAAAACATGAACAGCCGTTTTACCTTCACCGAGCTGCACTGCTCCAGCAGCAACTGAATCAGTCGCGGGCGCATCGTGGTCAATCCCTCCATGAGCTGGCTGGCTTCATCGAACGACTCCTTAGCAGGTACGAGATACAGCACTTCCATGATGGCTCGCTCGGGTGCAGAGACGGTTATTGCGTATGCGGCCAGTTCAGTTTTGGTAAGGCCAGAACCCGAATTATCGTCAAACAGCTTTGTGGCGGCAAAGCCAACCTTTACGCCCCAATCGTATTTTCGGAACCAGGCGGGCAACCGGATGCCCGGGTTGCCGAACAGTGATATCGCGCTAACCTTCCCCATTGGTAAATAGTGAGCGTAACCCTGCATCTGTAGCGCCGTTTTGGCTCCCACATGAATGAGCAATTGCAATTGCTCCTGGAGTGCGTGCAGGCCGCCGGTCCACTCAACCGTATCGCCAGCGCGCACATAGGCACCCTGACCGATACGCCGTATCCAGCCGCTCTTCTCATATTCGTGTATCAGCTGCTGGTAGGCGCCCCGGGCTTCCAGCCAGCGTGACACCGCAACGGCGCCCTGGGGCCACTGCGTGAGCACACGGTTTAATTTACTGCGATGTTCACTAGCCATTCTTGTGAAATTAGCGCAAAAACAAACCAAATTCAACGTATGGTTTGCTATAAGACTAAATTAACAATTATTTCTTGTTAATTAGTAGAAAAACTAAACCACACAACTTTTATGCCTGATTCGGTGTGTTGCTTACTTCAAATCCAATATCCGACGGACGGTGCGGCGGCCGATGTTGAATAATCGGAGAGCCCTTTCCCGTCGAAATTCCATCACTTTTTGATTGATTTGTGTGCTTATCGATTTACCCGGTAAATCGCCTCTCATCGACCCAGGTAGGCTGCTACGACGGCCGTGCGCTCATGGCCCAAATCGCGTCTGACGGTGAGCCGGGCTTCGTGATCACGCACTCGTTGGTCCCGGGTCAGTTCCCCGGCCACCGGCCCGCCGGCGACCGGGCATGGCCAGCCGGTCAGCTCTTCGTAACGGTTCTGAGCATAGGCATGACGCAGGCCGTGCATATGGTGGAGCCCTGCTCTTCGGGTGTTGCCTTCGTAGACACGCATCTGCTGCACCTAATTACGGTTACTCGGAATCAGGGAGCCGCGACCGGCAAGACAGCGGGCGCGATCAAGGACCTCCCGTTGTTCCTTGGTGCGGATCGGAACAATCCGCTCCCGACCGCCCTTGGTCCAGCTGGCCTGCAGGAACAGGTGATCGCCCCGGTCGGCGATACAGGGGTGGATTTTCATCGCCTCCTCGCGGCGTAGGCCGAAAACCTGCTGCAGCTCCAGGCTCATGCGAACGTACTCGTCGCGGATTTTTTCTAGTTGCTCGCGTGTGACGGTCTTTGCTTTCGATTCGTTGGTGACGAAGCGTCGGTCCGGAATGCCGTAGTGCTCGTTGGATCTTGCTATCACGTTGCGCTTGTCTACCTTGTTTGCCCACCAACGGATCGCGGCCATGCGGTTCTTGATCGTGCCGGTCGACAACTCCTGCTCGCGCCAGTGCCCGAGCAGCGCCTCGATGTGTTTTGGTTTCAGGGATCGAGGGGTCATTTTACGATAGCCCAACTCGTGGAGCTGGTTGGCCATTTGGCTCAGCATCCACTCACGTTTGGACTGGGTGCCATAGCTGCCTTCCCGGCATTGGCGGCAAAGTTGTTTCAGTTGGTAGTTCAGGTCTCTCATAGTGTTCTCTCTTTCTGGTTAGTGTTTCTGATCGACTGGCCAGCCTGAGCTGACGAGTTCGCTTGCGCGGAACGATCATGGGTCACAACGCCCTGTCGACCTGACAATGCCTGGTCAGAGGCAACGCGGCTATTCCCGGTACGGGGACAACCCAGCGCAATCCAACATGCCCGAGCACGGGCGTTCTTATGATGGTGATTAACACCTCCTTTGAAGTAAGCAGGAAAGGCCTGCAGTTAGTTGAAAATGAGCACGGCAAAACAACAGCCATAGGCAATCGTCGTGCTCGCGGCTCGCGGCTCGCGGTTTGACACAGGCGGATGCCTGTTGAATAGAACAGCTCTGCAGCTGCCATGATTTCGAAGATGGACAGACCTGTGAGGAACTGCCCGAGGTTGAGGAAGGATCGCGGCTTGCGCCGATGCACCGGTTTCACGATCCGGGTGGTGCCTTGTTTGCCACTTTGCCGCAGTGGCCGCGGATGAATTCAAAGCCTGTGCGTAGTATAGACAGACCTCACACCCTTAAACTAGCTCGAAAGCGATGCATTTTTGGTGCGTTATCACGCCATAATCCGGCCGGCAATCGTGCTTGCTCAGGAAAATACCAGGCGCTGTAAGCACTTGAGTCCCGATTACGGCCACGTCACTACCGCGCTACGCTATGTAGTGACGCGGCCGCTTCGTCCCTGGCAACACCTACGCCAGGCGCTGCCTGTCACTCAGGTTGCAGCGGTTTGTATCTGGCAACCTATGGTACGAACCGAATGCATCAGCCATCTTCATAGCCGACCTCACAAATTTCAATCTCCACGATGCTTTTTTCGTCGTCGAGTGACTTCGCTCGTATGTCAGCTATATCCTTTGCCAGAATCATCCCAAAATTGCCGTCCCGGTATCGCCTGACCATGGTTTGCAAATATTCGAGTGGTGATATGTCAATCAACTCAACTGCCATACAACCGGCCCATTCATCGATCCCGACCTGTGCCTCGGCGGGATTGAGCTCGTCCTCTATTTCCAGGGCTGCGTTCTGTAGCTCGGCTGGAACCCACCAGACGAACTCCACTGCATAATTTTCATTTTCACAACTACTACACTCTTTGGTAGTAGTAGTTGTCCTTCTTAGGTTTAAGTCTGTAGTAGGTAATGCTCCCGGGTTTGCCGGACCCGCTACAACCGCTTGTGGTAATTCCGGATCTTGTTACTCCGCGATCTCCCGAATCAGATAAAAGCCGCCCCGGATGCGGCCATTCCTGTCACGCAAACGCTGGAACCGTGCGTAGCTCCCTGAGTAGCCGATAAATACCGGCACGCCCCAAATTTCCGCGCTTGCGAAGATCATTGACCAGCACCTTCCAGTCATCCGGCCGGGACAGCAGATAGCACAGCAGACCCCTGGTCTGCCCAGGACAATCGACCATCCTCGACTGCGCGCTGGTCCATGACGACAAACCGGTCACGGCGCGGGGCGCGGATGATGGTATTGCTCATGGCGCACCGCTATTGAGGATGATCTGGGCAATTTTCGACGCCGGATAATACATTCGCCGGCCGATCTTGCACCCGCAGGCCTTGAGCGCGCGTACTCGCGTCACTCGGGTAACTGAGGCTGTAACGCAAGCCGCCGGCCGAGCGTCCGAGCAACTCGGCCAGTTGTGCTTGTGACATCAGCAGGCCGAAACGTTCCGTCAGGTGTTTCTCCAACGTTGCCACGTTGACATTGACTGATTCTTGCATTGCTTGTGTTCTCCTATGCTGGTCTGTGAAAACCGCAGTTTGCCATCTCAAACCGGATAAAAAACGATCGAAAAAGCGCCGTCATGGATGAGTTTTCGCGCATGTTTTCGTACCACTCTGGCGCTACCAGGACCAATCTGTATATGCCCGATTGACGGATCCGTTAAATGAAACACTCGACACAATACAAACCTTGATGAAACAACACAGCCATATCACACCGAGACTGATCCGCTTTCGGGATGCACCCCGCTACCTGGGCATGGATCGCAATCGCTTTAACACTGAGGTACGGCCGTATCTCGTTGAAATCCGAATCGGGAAACAGGGCATCGCCTTCGACCGACTTGAACTCGACGCCTGGGTAGATCAATATATATCCCGCAACGGGTGTCCAGCTAAGCCACGTGGAGAAAACTCATGGCAAAGAAAAAGACACCTGGCCTCACTAGACGAGGCCGAATCTGGCACATCGACAAAAGGATTGGCCAAAAGCGCATTCAATGCAGCACTGAAACACGCTGCCTCGAAGAAGCCGAAGCGATCTTAAGTCATGTGATTGCAACGCATCATAGAGCCAAGTTTTTTGGCGTCAGACCCAAAAGACTATTTCGTGACGCGGCAACCAAGTTTTTAACGGAGGAAACGAAAAAGTCATTACACAACGATGCACAGGCACTGAGAATACTGGATCGATTTATTGGTGATCTAACCCTGGAGCAGGTACATGGCGGAACCCTGGAGCCATTTGTTTTACACATGCGCGAGAAAGGACGCAGTGCTGGGACTATTAACCGCTATACCGCAGTTGTGAGACGTATCTTAAACCTGGCGGCACGTTACTGGCGCGATGCGGAAACGGGGTTAAGCTGGCTGGAATCCGCACCTTTGTTCCGGCTGGAAAAAGGGCCCAGGCGCAGACCTTACCCAATCAACTGGGAAGAACAGAAGCTGTTATTGTCTGAGCTGACCCCGGACCTCGTCCGAGCAGTATTGTTTTTGGTCCACACCGGCGTACGTGATCAGGAGCTTTGTTCACTGCGATGGAGCTGGCAACAGACGCCCGATTTGTTCTTGTTGCCCGAGCAGCATTCGAAAAATGGCCTGGAACGGTTCGTGGTATTGAATTAGGTGGCCCAGTCGGCGTTGGAGCAGCAAAAGGGGGAGGACCCGTTTCGGGTTTTTCCCCGGGCGCGCGTCTATACCAGTGGCTGGAAGAGGGCACGAGAGCGAGCCGCCAATCGCTACGAGGCAGAGCTTGGTGAGGAATGTCCCTGGGGATTCAGGCATTTAAGAATCCACGATCTGAGGCATACCTTTGCGAGACGGGTGAGGGCAGCGGGTTGGAGTAATGAAGACCGGAAAGACCTGTTAGGACACAAGAATGGAGATATCACGACGCACTACTCTCGAGTGGAAATCGATCACCTGAGAGAGGTGGTGGAGACCATTATTAGACCAATCTCCTATAATTCCCCTACATTGAAGGTTGTCGGAGATTAGGAAAGTGAGCTAAGTCATTGAAATAAATGGTGGCTACGCCCTGATTTGAACAGGGGACCCCATCATTATGAGTGATGTGCTCTAACCAGCTGAGCTACGTAGCCATTGTGAAAATTTGGATCGTTATGGCCGATCGCAAAGAGCGCGCGATTTTCGCTTGAACAATGCACGCTGTCAAGTTTAGTTCGGTTATCAGACATTAAACCGGAAATGTACTACATCACCTTCCTGCATAACGTATTCTTTACCTTCCAGACGCCAGCGTCCGGCATCCTTGGCGCCCTGTTCTCCCTGGCCGGCGATAAAATCGTCGAAACCTACCACTTCGGCGCGGATGAAACCTTTTTCGAAGTCAGTATGAATGACACCGGCGGCTTTTGGGGCCGTATCGCCAAGGCGGATTGTCCAGGCGCGGACTTCCTGTATGCCTGCGGTGAAGTAGGTTTGCAGACCCAGTAATTTATAGCCGGCGTGGATAACTCGGTCCAGACCTGGTTCCTCGAGGCCAAGTTCCTGTAGAAATTCGGCCGCCTCGCCGGCGTCAAGTTCGCCTATATCGGCTTCGATCGATGCACAAACCGCGACGACCTCAGCTTGTTCTGATTCGGCGTATTGCCTCACGGCGTCGAGATGCAAATTATTCTCGAAACCATCTTCAGTGACATTAGCAATATAAAGTGTCGGTTTAGCGGTAATGAGGTGCAGGTCTTTCATCCAGCCCTGCTGATTGTCTTCGACTTCGAACTTGCGAGCATTTTCACCAGCCTCGACATGTGCCTGAATAGCCTGCATGAACGCGAGTTTAGCTTTGGCATGCTTGTCGTTGGATTTCGCGAGTTTACTGGCTCGTTCGAGCTGTCTGGTAATCGATTCCATATCGGCGAGCAATAACTCGGTATTAATAGTTTCGATGTCGCTGAGCGGGTCGATTTTATTGCTGACGTGCATGATGTCATCGTTTTCGAAACAACGCACCACGTGCGCGATTGCGTCGGTTTCACGTATATGGCCGAGAAACTGGTTGCCAAGGCCTTCGCCTTTGGAAGCACCGGCGACTAACCCCGCTATATCGACGAACTCCATCGTGGTTGGAATGGTCTTTTTCGGCTTAACAATGTCTGCAAGATGCTTTAATCGCGGATCGGGTACCTCGACAATGCCGACGTTCGGATCGATGGTACAAAACGGATAGTTTTCCGCGGCAATACCGGCTTTGGTCAATGAGTTGAATAGCGTTGATTTTCCGACGTTGGGTAAACCAACGATGCCACATTTAAAACCCATGTTTATACTCCCCAGGTATGCAGTGCCTGCATGGCTTTATCGATTCGTCCCTCGAATACCAATGGCATGACCTCAAGCGTGCGTTGGCTGGCTGCTTCGATGGCATCGAGGTCTGGCAAGGATGGTTTATGCAAGACATAGTTGACGACCTGATTACGATCTCCGGGATGGCCAATACCAACACGAAGCCTGAAAAAATCGCGCTCCCCCAAGTGGGCAATGATATCGCGTAGGCCGTTATGACCACCATGCCCGCCACCCAGCTTGAGACGGTTATCGCCCGGCTCGAGATCGAGTTCATCGTGTACCACCAGTATTTGGGCTGGCTTGAGTTTATAATAACGTATCATCGCGGCTACAGATTGCCCACTTCTGTTCATAAATGTGAGCGGTTTGAGTAGATAAAAATCGTCGCCATTATTTCGAATTCTGGTTTCTTCGGCGTTAAAGCGTTTTTCGAATCGAAAGTTTTGCGAAAATTGACTGGCGAGAGAATCGACAAACCAGAATCCGGCATTATGGCGGGTATTAACGTAATCGGCCCCGGGATTACCGAGGCCGACGATCAAACGTATATCGGCGGTGAGTGCAGGCACTCGTAAAACCTAGCCTTCACTAGCATCATCTTCAGAAACATCACCAGCGTCTTCCATGTCAGGCGCTTCGGGGGCTTCGTCCGATATTTCTTCAACGGCACGGGTTTTAACTACAGAAAGGATTCCGGTGTCGTGATCTTCGCCATGGGTCAATGCCACAATCTCGACACCTTCCGGTATTTTTATTTCTGATAAATGCACGATATCGCCGAGGTGAACTTCGGCGGCGTCAATTTCAAGGTATTCGGGCAGATATTTCGGCAAACACACCACTTCGATTTCAGTGACCAGCTGCGTCATCATGCCACCGTCCAATTTCACACCGACACATTCTTCGGCGTTGAGTACGTGTATCGGCACTACCACGTGAATTGGCTTTTTCTTATCGACGCGGAAAAAGTCGGCGTGCAGAATCTTATTCTTATAAGGGTGACGCTGTAGGTCACGCAGAATAACCTCTTCCGAGTTCTTACCTATATTTAGATCGATAAGCTGGGTATATATCGCTTCATTTTCGAGTTCGTGAGCGAACGCGTTATGTTCGAGGCTGATTGAAACGGGATCGCCATCGGCCCCGTATACGATTGCTGGAACCATATTCATGCTTCTCAGGCGGCGGCTCGCACCTTTCCCCGAATCTGCACGTGGTTCAGCATTCAGTTGGATATTGTCTGACATTGCTGTACTCCAGAAATAAAAAATCCTTTCTTGCGACCAGAAAGGAGTAAATGGTAGCCTGATTCCAGGCAACCGCGAAGCTGCCGTGGCAGCTATCGTCAACCCTCGTACATTTAATCCATGTACAACGAACTGACAGATTCTTCAAAGTGAATGCGGCGAATGGTTTCAGCCAGCATTCCGGCAACCGATACCTGGCGAATTTTAGCGCAGTTTGCCGCTTCTTCCGAAAGCGGTATAGTATCGGTTACAACCAGTGCATCGAGCACCGAATTTTCTACATTTTCAATCGCCTTGCCCGATAAAACCGGGTGGGTACAATAGGCGTATACACCTTTCGCAGCTCGTTCTTTTAATGCTTCCGCGGCCTGGCACAAAGTTCCTGCGGTATCGACCATGTCGTCAACGATAATGCAGGTATGACCTGAAACTTCACCGATGATATTCATAACCTTGGCCATATTCGGCTGCGGCCGGCGTTTATCGATGATGGCCAGTTCGGCATCATCAAGTTGCTTGGCAACGGCTCTGGCCCTTACCACACCACCGACGTCCGGCGAAACAACAATCATATCCGGATACTTTTGTTTCCAGATATCACCCATCAAAATAGGCGACGCGTAAACATTGTCGACCAGGCATTCAAAAAACCCCTGGATCTGATCGGCATGCAGATCGACCGTCAAAACGCGATCTACACCAACGCTACTGAGCATTCTAGCGACAACCTTTGCGGTGATCGGCACTCGCTGCGAACGTACCCGCCGGTCCTGACGTGCATAACCATAGTAAGGAATCACGGCAGTTACGCGGTCTGATGACGCGCGTTTAATCGCATCAATCATCACCAGTAATTCCATCAGGTTATCGTTTGTCGGCGTACAGGTCGGCTGAATTACGAAAACGTCCTTACCGCGCACATTTTCACCAATCTCAACCGCCGTTTCACCGTCACTAAAAGTGTTGACCGAAGCGATTCCAATAGGGATATCCAGGTGACGCGCGATGGCCCGAGAGAGCTCGGGATTGGCGTTGCCTGTGAAGACCATTAAATCGTTAGTGGCGACACTACCAACCATTGGATTCTCTCGGTTTTTACTAATATCGTTTAGTGGCCAAATAAATTCCGTGGCACCCTCGGCACTGCTCCTGCATCTCAGCCTTCGGGTCGTCTACGCTTTCGAAATTGCTCCAGACCATTTTGTCGAACCGTCTGCTTCAAATTCAGCCGTGGTTATTCGCTATCAAAGTCCCCTTGGCTGAAACTACCTAATATGGCTGGGCCGGCTGGATTCGAACCAACGAATGCCAGGATCAAAACCTGGTGCCTTACCACTTGGCGACGGCCCAATTAACTTTATTTTGAAAACGACAGTTTAGCTGTAATTTTCCGAAATTCCACATTTCGCATGAACCGGATTCCGGTTCATGCCTCTGACAATAAATCTCTGCCAGTTCGCGGGCACCCGCGATTTTACACCTTCAGCCACTTTCGGGCTATCGAAAGGCGCGTAAATACAGGCGCCGGTGCCGGTCATTCGGGCATCGGCATACTGGTTTAACCAGTCCAGCGCTTCACCGACAACCGGATAGCGCTTTCGAACCACGGATTCACAGACGTTTATGCCTGCTCCGGCCAGAAAGGCGCGTATTGTGATTGCATCACTATTCCGTGTCAATTCCTCTGCGTTAAAAATATCAGCCGTGGAAACGGTAATATTGGGGTATATCAGCAGGTAACAGGGTTCCAGCAGATCGATTGGTATCAGTTGCTCGCCTACCCCGTCCGCCCATGCGGCGAATCCGCGTACGAAAACGGGTACATCGGCACCCAGTTCTAGACCTATTTGAGCCAATTGGTCAATCGACAGCTTTAAATCCCACAGTTTATTTAATGCGAGCAAACAAGTCGCTGCATTCGAGCTGCCACCTCCCAGGCCACTGCCGATAGGGATATGCTTATCGATTGAAATTCTGACACCTCGTCCAGGCTGGTAACGGTTTTGCAGAAACCTGGCGGTGCGTATCACGATATCATCGGTTTCTTCCACCGGAGTCTGGCTATTGGGGCGGCTAATTTCGGGCTGTTCGCTGATTTGGAACAGCATATGGTCATATAAATCGATAAATTGAAACACAGTTTGTAA
Organism: uncultured Gammaproteobacteria bacterium; assembly: GCA_964651385.1. GTDB lineage: Bacteria > Pseudomonadota > Gammaproteobacteria. The sequence goes on from CAZYYM010000029.1 coordinate 11,338, forward strand.
ATAATGATAACCGTCTTCACGGCGACCGGTAATCCGCAACATTAAATTGAGTTTGGCGGGTGAGTTCAGCGTCAGACTAGTCACGGTCCGGATTCAATTAAAGTCGGGGAAGAGTTCGGCATTCCCGGTCGTCAGTTCGGGTTTCTGCCAGTGTTCTATGACTATTTTCAGCGCCAACCTGCCATGTTTCAAATACATCTTTTTTGGCAGCCCTTTTTCCGCACCTTTAAATTTAAAATATTCAAGGTAGTTAATCCGCCAGCCATTTTGCCATAACGACTTCAAACGGCCATCACCGTTCAGGGCGTGACGATAATCTGTACTTTTCTGCGGTACACCCTTGATCCAGGATTCCAAACCACTCACTGGAATCGACCAGCCGACGATGCTTTGCAAAGCTGCCTCTGCGGTTTCAGCATATATCGCCTTGCCATCAGGCAAACTCAGTTTTACAGGTAGATCAGTTTCGCGACTCGATTCGAGGCGAAATACGCCCTGTCCGAAAGGCGCCTCCAGTACCATTAGAAATTCATCCTGGTTGTGTCGCCAGTTAAGACCGATGTTGTGCACTTCGTCATCGACAAAAATCGCAGCCCGACCATGCAAATCCCAGCTATTAATTCGACCGGCCTCGAGTTGGTACTGCACCCAGTCTTTCTGAGTTTTAGGGGTGACCGGGATTTTGGATGTGGTCGAACAAGCGCTTAGCAGCAAGGCGACAACAACGAAAATACCAGCTACAGGGGCTAACATCGGTTGCAAATAGATCAGTTATCAGGGGCAATCAGGCGTATCTACTGAACAAACTGGTGCATTACGGCCTCAATTATTGGATCCCCAGGTGATTTTTTCAGCGCTTTTTGCCATACGGCTCTGGCCTCACTCCTTTTGCCTGATACCCATAATACTTCGCCGAGATGTGCCGCTATTTCACTATCTTCATATCGCGACAAGGCACGGCGCAATAGCCGAATGGCTAGTTCGTAGTTGCCCAATCGATAATTGACCCAGCCGTAACTGTCGATGATGGCCGGATCTTCCGGCATAATTTCAACCGCTCGTTTGATCAACTGATAGGCTTCCTGGTATCGATTGGTTTGATCGGCCAGGGTAAAACCGAGCGCATTCAGCGCATGCGCATTATCGGGCTGTGTTTTGAGAATGACCTTGAGATCGGCTTCAAGGATATCAATTCGATCAACACTTTCAGCAGTTAAGGCCCGTGCATAGAGCAAGTCAATATTGCCGGGTACAATTGCGAGAGCGGTATTGTAAACATCCATGGCTTCCTGAAAGTGCTCTACCGAACGTAACAACTCGCCTTCTGCCAGATAAATACGAACCAGCGCGGTATTCGACTGACTACCCTTAAGCATCGATTTCAAATAATCATGGGCTTCTTCAAAGCGATCCGCCTTACCGAGCATATCGGCAATACGTAAACGTGCATCGAATTGATACTGACCATCATGGACCTGTTTATACCAGTCAATCGCGTCGTCATATTGCTTACGGCCTTCATGGATACGTCCCAGATAATACTGCGCTTCGCCTTCCCTCTTACCCATCTTGATCAGTTTGATCAAATATTTTTCCGCATCATCGAGACGCTGAGACTCCAGCGATAGCAAACCCAGCGTGTACAACAATTCATCATCATTCGGTGAATCCCTATGCAACCGTTCGAATTCAACACGGGCTTTTTCGTATTGCTTAACCTCAACCAGCAGACGCGCATAGGTCAGCCTTAGTTTCTTATCATCGGGTAGCCGATTAACCGCTCTTTCCAGACTGACAACTGCTTCGTCACGACGCCCCAATTTGAGCAATATTTTCGCACGGGCATTGTGGGCACCTTCGATTTCCTCGTAATTCAGTGCCTGGTCAATATAGGCCAAAGCCTCTTCAGGTTTACCCCCCTGCGCGCTGAGCATACCGTGGAGGTACAAGGCATAGGCGCGACTGGGGTATCTTTCAGCGATTTTTCGGGTTACCGCGATAGCGGCTGCAGAATTTTTCTCACGCGCCAGAACACCCAATAATGACATGAACAGCTTTTTATCTTTGAGTTTACTTTTTTGAATAATGTCATCGAGATAAATAAAAGCATCCTCAACGCGATTCTGGCGAATGTAAATCGCGGCGATTACCTGACGGGCTTCGATACGATCAGGATCGAGCTCCACCCAGCGTTTTGCTGCTTCTATCGCGGCGGGCAGATTTTCACCATACACAGCGATGCGCACTGCCCGCTCGGCAATAGCTGGGAGCTCTTGTGATTTAGCTAATGCAAGGTAATGTTCGACCGCTAGATCGGTCTGACCGCGGGTTATCGCCAATTCAGCAATCAGTAAATGATAGGCATCTTTACTAACCAGATCTGACCTGGCACTCAATGGCGTGATGTTTGCCGGATCAAATTGAATCGGCGAATCACTACTAAGGGTGGTACTGGGCAAACCTGCGCAGGCAGATAATAATAACAAGGGCAGCAGTGCTGCAATTTTTTTAATGCCAGTCGATATTATTGGATTCATGCCTGTTACGTAGTTGCCTGAAAAATGTTGTCCCCAGGATTCTGAGTGTAGCACTCCGATTGAAAAGCGAGAAGTTCGCGACGATTAAATACACATTTATTACCATAGATGCCGACCTTTTAGTTGCAGGTGATTCGATTACCGATGGGTATTTTCGTTCCCCGCGGTGGCTATAATAATGTAGGTTATGCTGATATTCTCGCAGGTTGCTTGTATTTAGCGGATCAATACCGGAAAATTGCGCGTTGCAATGCAATCGCCTTTTATTCATGTCTTTATTTTCACTCGGCATTAATCACCAAACCGCTCCCGTCAACATTCGCGAGAGGGTGGTGTTTTCGGTCAATCAGGTTGATCAGGCATTGTGTGAACTACAGGATTTGCCGGTAGTCAATGAATCGGTAATAGTTTCGACCTGTAACCGAACCGAAATCTACTGTGACATGGAACTCGATACCGCACAGACGGTATCGCATTGGTTATCACGTTATCATGGAATGAGTGACGACGCTTTACTGCCCTATATCTATCAGCACACTGGTCCCGAGGTAGCCCGCCACTTGTTTCGGGTCGCTTCCGGTCTTGATTCGATGGTGCTGGGTGAGCCACAGATCCTCGGCCAACTCAAAACCAGTTTCAACCAGGCAAAACGGGGCAATAATGTCAATTCCATTCTCGGTCGTTTATTTCAACATTCTTTTAATGTCGCAAAACGTGTACGTACCGATACCGAAATTGGCAGCCATGCGGTATCGGTGGCATTTGCTGCAGTCAATCTATCGAGGCAGATTTTCGGTAGCCTGAATTCGTTGCAGGCCTTATTAATTGGCGCCGGCGAAACCATAGAGCTGGTGGCCCGGCATTTAAGAAGCCAGCAAATTGGTAGCATCGTGATTGCTAATCGCAGCCTCGGTAACGCGCAACGGCTCGCCGACGAAGTCGGCGCCAGAGCGGTTCAGATCAGTGAAGTTCCCGGACAACTGGTTGATGCTGACATCGTTATTTCTTCAACTGCCAGCCAATTGCCGATACTGGGTAAGGGTGCGACTGAAAATGCCTTAAAACAGCGTCGGCATCGACCGATATTCATGGTCGATCTCGCGGTGCCAAGAGATATCGAATCGCAGGTCGGCAAACTCGACGATATCTATCTGTATACCGTTGATGACCTTAAAAATGTGGTTGATGAAAATCTACGCTCTAGAGAGCTTGCTGCCGAAGCTGCACAGGAAATTATTAACCTGGAGGTGAAGGTTTTTGATCAATGGTTACTCACCCACCAGTCTGCCGACCATATCCGCCAACTACGGCAGAAGGCTGAGGCTATAAAGCAGCAATGCATAGATAAAACCCTGATACAATTTCGTCAGGATCAAGATGTCGAGAAAGCCATAGAGAGGCTGGCGAATACACTGACCAACAAAATGATACATGGCCCGACCATCGAAATGCGCAAGGCACTGAAAAGCGAAGACGAAAAAACCATTCGTTTTTTACAATCTCTCATATCGCCCGATTAATACACTATACGCCAGATGAAAGAATCATTGCTCACCAAGCTTGAATTGCTTTGTGCCCGGCACGAAGAAATCGCAGCCCTGTTATCCGATATCGAAACCATTAACGATCAGGACCGATTTCGTAGCCTGTCAATGGAATATGCCCAGCTTGAAGATGTGGTAAAAAATTTCAGTGCCTACCAGAAGGCGCAAAAATCCCTGTCGTCGGCCAGAGAAATGCTTGGTGAAGACGATCCCGAAATGCGGGAAATGGCCGAGGAGGAAATTGCCGAGCATACAGCGTTGTTAGAAATACTCGAAATCGAATTGCAGCGCTTGTTACTACCGAAAGACCCGAATGACAACGCCAATGTTTTTCTTGAAATACGCGCCGGAACCGGTGGTGACGAGGCCGCTATTTTTGCCGGTGATCTTTTTCGCATGTATAGCCGCTATACTGAAACACAGAAATGGCAACTGGAAATACTGAACAGCAACGAAGGCGAACACGGCGGATATAAAGAAATCATCGCTCGCATCATCGGTCATGGCGCTTATTCACATTTAAAATTTGAATCGGGTGCCCACCGAGTACAGCGCGTACCGGAAACCGAATCGCAGGGTCGGGTTCACACTTCGGCCGCTACCGTGGCGATAATTCCTGAAGCCGCTGAAGTTCAGATGATCGAAATCAATCCGGCCGATTTACGCGTGGACACCTTTCGCGCCTCCGGCGCCGGTGGTCAGCACGTCAATAAAACCGACTCGGCCATTCGCCTAACCCACTTGCCAACCGGTACTGTGGTTGAATGCCAGGACGAGCGTTCGCAACACAAAAACCGGGCGAGAGCGATGTCATTGTTACAGGCACGTATTTACGATGCGGAAAAGCAGAAACAGGAAAAAGCGCAGGCCGCAGAACGGAAATCACTGGTCGGTGGCGGTGATCGTTCCGAGCGTATCCGTACCTATAACTTTCCACAGGGCCGCATGACGGATCACCGAATTAATTTAACCTTATACAAACTCGATGAAATCATGCAAGGTGCGCTGGATCACGTGGTAGACCCCTTAATGCACGAATATCAGGCGGAGCAACTGGCAAGCTTATCGGAAGACAATCAGGCTATGGTCTAAATGGTTAAACAGGTCGCTGAAGCGGTTCGCCAGGCACAACATCAATTCGAATCCATCAGCGATTCAGCAAAACTCGACGCAGAGCTTCTGCTAGCGCACTGCCTGCAAAAACCCCGCAGTTATCTCTATAGTTGGCCGGAAAAAGAATTGTCAGAAAATGTCTGGACCAATTTTCAGGCATTGGTCGAACAGCGTCTGAAACCAACACCACTCGCTTACTTACTGCTGTGGCGTGAGTTTTATTCGCTTAATTTTAAAATTTCACCGGCGACGCTTATCCCTAGACCTGAAACCGAGTTGCTGGTTGAGACTACATTGAATCTTAGCGCAAATCACAATCGACCGCGTATGCTCGAAATGGGAACCGGCACCGGTGCTATATCGATAGTATTACTCAAGCAAAAACCCGATATCGATCTACTGACCACCGATATCTGCAATGAGTGCCTCCGATTAGCCGAACTGAACGCGACGCTACACGCTGTTTCGCTCCATTGTATTCAGTCGGACTGGTATTCTGAGCTATCTACCCAGGCCGCGTTTGATCTGATCGTTAGCAATCCGCCTTATATCGCCGCCGATGACCCGTATCTATCCCAGGGAGACCTGCCAGCAGAACCACTACTCGCGCTAACACCCGGAAAGACTGGTCTGGAAGCGATACAACAAATAGTCGAAGGTAGCGTTGAATACCTTAATCCAGGCGGTTATCTGATATTTGAACACGGATATGATCAGGCGTCGATAGTAGCTGATTTGCTTCAGGTTGCCGGCTTTAGGCATATTCAAAATTTACGCGACGAAAACAATCAGCCGAGGGTTAGCTTTGGCCAATTACCTTAATAACGATATTGATATTAAACAGGTAGCGGGGTAGGCTGAATGCATGGACGACATAGAATGTTATCGATGTCGGCTGTTTTACCTCAGGAAAAGCGCCGACTCCAGAAAGCAGGCCGAGGCTGCCTGCGAGGTATTGGCCGGAACCGAGGGTGTTGTTCTCGCCGCTCCTGCCTCTAAACACAGTATCCATTTAATCTACTCGCTCAACCATCTATCTTTCGAACTACTCACCGATTTACTCACCGAGCTCGGCTTCGAACTCGACGACTCCATCCTGCTCGGCCTGAGAAAAACGATATTCCAGTTTCTCGAAGACAATGCGCGCGACAATATGCCTATCGACGTGACCGAGTTCCAGGAGGATAGCGATACACCTGAAGAATTACCGCATCCAACTGCCGATAAGTACTGGGAGGATTATCGATAAATTTTTAAATTCGCTATCTGTAACCCGAATCGGCTAAGATTAGCGGCATGTATCACATTACCCTGATTGATCTGGCGATCGGTTTCGTACCGGTTCTGGCGACACTGATTGTCATCTTTTACTGGTCGGATAATCTGAAATCAGCCGGTATTGCAATTCTGCGAATGCTGCTGCAGCTCCTCGCCATCGGTTACGCACTCAACTTTATTTTCAACGCCGACAGCCAATGGATTATATTACTGATGTTAATTTTCATGCTTGTCGCGGCAAGCTGGATATCCTTAACTGCCTTACCACTCAAACGAGTCGCGTTACTGAAGTACAGTTTTATCGCCATATTCATTGGTGGAATTTCTAATTTAATCTGGGTTACCCAAGGAGTTTTGCATGTCGAGCCCTGGTATCAACCGGCAATCATCATTCCGCTCGCGGGCATGATATTTTCAAATTCGATGAATGCCGTGAGCCTTGCGGGAGAGCGTTTATTCAGCGAGCTCGGGCACCGGGTTGACTATCCCCGTGCCCGAAGCACTGCTTTCCAGGCGGCCATGATTCCCATCACTAACGCGCTACTGGCGGTCGGCCTGGTGTCTCTGCCCGGCATGATGACCGGGCAAATCCTTGCCGGCACATCACCACTGGTAGCGTCACGTTATCAAATCATTGTGATGTGTATGATATTCAGTTCTGCCGGAATTTCCGCAGCCGTGTTTCTTTGGCTGCTAAAAAAGCAATCTCTGCCGCGCTTTGATATAACATAGGACGCCGTATGTGGATCGAAATCACCACCGTAATCGTCGGTATTATGGTCATCGGGCTAGTGTATCTGGCCAATCTCGATGGTAGCTACCATGTCCGGCGAAAGCTCGTATGCGATGTGCCCGTGGAAGAGCTGTTCAGCACAATTCTTGATTTTAAACAATGGCCTGATTGGAGCCCATGGTTATTGCACGAGCCCGATGTCCACATTGAAACCAGCGATAACTACCGGCAGGAAGGCGGATATTACCGCTGGGATGGCAAGGTGGTCGGTGCCGGAAAACTCAGTCATATTGCAATTGAAAACAATCGACGAATACAGCAAAAGATAGAATTTATACGCCCTTTTAATTCAGTCAACGAAGTTAACTGGTATTTTGATAACGCCAATGGCAAATCAGTGATTGAATGGGAAATGTTGGGCTCAATGCCTTTTCTGTTTCGTTTTATGGCAAAGGATACCGAGGCAATGATTGCGCGGGACTATGATCTGGGTCTGGTTTTGTTGCTCGGCCATCTTCGCCCCGAAGCGCCGCACCCGAAACTGTCGTTTCGGGGCCGCGAAAATCTCGACGATTTTCGCTACTGGGCTATCCCATTTGTCGGTCGACTACGTGAATTACAGGCCTCGAGAAATACTAACATCGCCAGTCTAGAAAAAGCGGTGGGTGGCAGCGCCGGCCTGGGCTTGACGCTGTATCGAAAAATCGATGAGCATCAAGCCCGTTTCGATGCCGAATTTGCGGTGCCGGTATCCGGCAAATTGCCCGAAAGCAGCTTTACTACCCGGACATTTAACGGCGGCCTTTATTTTCAGATCGAATTATTCGGCGATCTGAATTATCTACCCCTTGCCTGGTATGCGGCATTTGCGCATTGTCGTATGCACAAAATCAAACTCGAAAAATCTCGCCCTTCGCTGGAGATTTACCATAAGATATCCGTAGCGGATAGCAATCAGACGAGGACAATTTTATATCTGCCGATTAAGTTGTGAGCCAATTGCAGGCAAAAAAATGGCCGGTTGAGGGGACAACCAGCCATAATGTCATAATTGACTTACTATAACCAAAGGAGGACATCGTGAGGGGGGTTAAACAGAGTGTCTAACCTGTTCACACTATATATATAGTGCAACTTATCTTTTTTGCCAGTTTTATTTCGATAAAAGGTAGTTTTTTTGGAATAAACGGCTCAAAACCTTAAAAGCAGGGAGCTTTCAGGCCGGATTTAAATAAATTTATTACCTGTATTTCGTATAAAAAAGGTTATTACCAGGCCAATTCTTCGACTTCGAGGTACATTCTTATCGATATGTTTGCCCAGGTAAGTCTCAAATCCATGGCATTTCCGGAAGTTTTCAAACCGTGACAGGTTGGTCTACCTGATTTCATATCCCTGTAATTCTGCTTCAAATCCGGCGCTGACGACCTCTTCCAGCAATTTTAAATAGGTTAAATAGGTTCCACCACTTCAGCCGCTGTAACCATGAGCGGGGACAAACCGCTGAATATCCAATTTCATAGAGAGGGTTTTCCGCTATCGTGTCAAACGACGAATCAAACTGGAGGTATCCCATCGACCGCCGCCCATTGCCTGAATATCACCGTAATAGTCATTGACGATTTTTGTGATGGCTAACTGCGCTCCGTTCTTCTCGCTTTCCTGGAGGCAAATACCGAGATCCTTACGCATCCAGTCGACCGCGAAACCAAACTCAAATTCGTCATTTATCATGGTCAAACCGCGGTTTTCCATCTGCCAGGAACCGGCCGCCCCTTTTGAAATTACATCGACTACTTTAGCGCCGTCTAACCCGGCTTGCTGTGCAAAATTTAAACCTTCGGACAAGCCCTGGACCAGACCGGCGATGCAAATCTGATTGACCATTTTGGTCAATTGTCCTGAGCCGACCGGGCCGAGTAATTCGACAGCTCGCGCATAGCTCATAATTATCGGTTTCGCGGTATCGAAAGCGGCCTGATCGCCCCCCATCATCACCGTCAGTACGCCGTTTTCAGCACCCGCCTGGCCCCCCGATACCGGCGCATCGAGAAATGCTACCGAGGCCTTTTCGGCGATCTCTCGCGCGACATTAGCTGACGCCGTAGTATGGTCAACCAGAATAGCGTCGTCCTTTATACCTGCGAGTACACCATCGTCGCCGTAAATTACCGACCGCAGGTCATCATCGTTACCGACACAGACAAAAACAAAATCGGCATCTTCCGATGCCTCGCGTGGAGTAACTGCAAAGCTGCCGCTGTAATCCTGACACCATTGTTCGGCTTTGGCCGTAGTACGGTTGTAAACGCAGGTCTGATAGCCCGCATTGGCCAGATGTCCAGCCATGGGATATCCCATGACGCCCAGGCCGACGAAGGCAATTTTGGCTTTGCTCATTGAAACTCTCTGTGCTTGAAATGATGTTGAGATTCTAGCATTTGAAGGCGGCGCAATGATACAGTGCTTTATTTATCAATTATCGATTACCACGGGGGACTGAGGTTTGGCATTGACGTGTAACTGAAATATATCAGGACGTGAATAATGTCCGGCTACATCTAACGCCCTTTTTGCTATTGCCACTTTTTCGAGTTGTATATCACTATATAGAATGCCCGACTCCCGACGCATCGGGCCATCCACAATTTGTCCTCCTGGTGCGATGACAATCGAGTCGCCGGGGTTAACCCATTCGTCCGGGTCTGGATACAGAATCTCTCTATCAGGAAAGTCTTCAGGGAAATCGTTGCTTTTCATCAAATTACCACAACCTACAACATAACAAGCGCCTTCCCTTGCAATATGTTGCAAACTACTGATCCAGTCATCTCCGCTGTCGTAGGTTGGTGCTATGTAAATTTCTACCCCTTGTGAATAGAGTGTATAGCGTGCTAACGGCATATAATTTTCCCAGCACAATAAAGTACCTAGGCGACCAGCCGGAGTATCAATAACGTTTAGCCCGGAGGCATCACCAAATCCCCATACCATCCGCTCCGGGTTGGTTGGCATCAATTTGCGATGCCTGTTAACCAGATTGCCATTCGTTCCTATGGTAATTACCGTGTTATACAAAGTAGCCCGACTGAGTTTGTTATCTCTTTCATCAATGCCACAAACAACAGTAACCTGACGCTGCCTGGCAATATCATACAATGGCGTCAAATCCTCCGAATCAAGGTTCACGGCATTGCTTAGCAGCCGTTGATGTAATTCCTCGGATAAATTCCAGTCTACACCGGGGCGTAAACGCCATATCCATGTGGGGTAACCCGGGATAAAAGCTTCGCTGAAAACAATTAAATCCGCACCGGCATCGGCGGCTTCGGCAACTGTTTTTACAGCCAGTTCGATGGTTTCCTGCTTGCTAAGAAATACCGGGGATTTTTGTACAATCGCTAATTTAGTCATGATGTCTGCCTCGAGTAGTTTATTTGCTTGCCGCGACTACCAGCATTTCGCAGGGGCCTTCGAATTGACCGTCAACTTCGAACTGGCTTAAAGCATTTTCTATCTCAAGCCAGGCTCCATCTTTTTCGTTATCGGAAAGCCCGGATAGCATTTGATGAAGGGCGCCAAACGACTCTTGCTCAAATTGCAAACATTCTGCAGCAGATTGAAGTCGAACGGGAGCCTTGATGGTTTCTACCTGAATGTTACTGAATCCTGCTGCAGCAAAAAGGGCGTCCAGTTTTTCGGCCGTCCCGAGACTAAAAGGACCGGGTTGTCCGGGTAAAGGCGCCGGTAGATTTGCATGACGTCGGATAATCGAAACCGGAATCGAAAAGAACGGGTTCTGTTCGGCGCTGGCATAAACCATCGCACCCACTTTACCATGCTGTTTGAGTTGATGTCTCATGCCCGATAAGGCTTTCATTTGATCGGGAAAATAGATCAGACCGACTCGGGATACTACGGCATCGAAAGGATTGCATTGCAGATCCGAAAGTTGCTCGCCATCGATAGCCCGGGTGTCAATATTTTTCACTCCGGCTAACTTTGACGCGACCGCAACATATTCAAGTATAGTTGCAGATATATCGGTGGCCAGAACATGCCCGCTTTCGCCAACACGTTTCGCCAGGGCCACAGATTGTTCGCCTGCACCGGCCGCAACATCCAGTACCCGACTACCGCTGCTTATTTCGCACATATCCATCATTGTTTCAGTGGCCGGTCCGAGCCATCTCGATAACAAAGGCCCCCAGCTGTGCCAGGCTTCGGCCGCTTGATCCCATTGTTGTAAAGTTGTCTGCTTGTATTGTGTGGCATTAAATGCGGGCGGGTTGTGGGTCATTTTTTCTCTCCTTTCAGTTTTCGTATATGTTGGAGTAGATTGTACGATGATCGTCCTGCCTAACAATTGGCAAAAAAATGAAACATAATGTGCAAAAATGCACAGGTGCTGGACATGGTATGAATTGGGATGACTTAAGGCTTTTTCTCGCAGTCGCACGCTGCGGTTCGATTAGCGGTGCAGCCAAACGACTAAACGTCCAACATTCTACCGTTTCAAGGCGCATGCGCCAGCTTGAAACGAAAATGGGGGCTCGCCTGATTGAACGAAAAAATTCCGGCTACGAACTCACACCGGCAGGAGAAAGGGTCAATATTGCTGCCAACAAAATAGAGGCCGAAGTTTTACAGGTAGATGCGATCGTTGTGAATAAAGACACCGCTCTAACCGGGTCTTTAAAAGTCACGGCCATCAACAATATGGCTTCAACAGTTTTGATGCCGATATTTGCCAGTTTTAGTAACAATCACCCCCAGGTCGATTTGCATATCATAGTTTCTAACTCTGACTCCAGTTTAGCTCAAAGAGAAGCAGATATCGCGATACGCTTGACCAATACGCCCATCGATACCTTGATTGGCAAAAGAATGGTGACCGTTGCGTCTACAATCTATGGAGGCGCTGATTATCTTGCACAGATACGAAAAGCCGGAGTTGAACCTCGATGGTTAGGTGTAAATTGTTGTCACTTTCATAAATCGTGGACTCGACAATTCTGTGGTGCGCAGACACATCAGTTTAACAGCGATGACACCTTACTAACGCTGGCTGCCATAAAAGAAGGACTGGGCGTTTCGTATCTACCTTGCTTTATGGGTGATGCAGACCCTGACCTCGTGCGTTACTGTGACCCCGACCCGTCACACAATCTGGGGCTGTGGATATTATTGCATCCCGATTTAAAGCGTACCGCCAGGGTACTTAGTTTTCGTAACCATATGGTTGATGCCATCGGCAGGCTGAAAGAATTGTTCGAAGGCAATTGTCCCTGAAAATGTAGCCATCGAAACCGCTGCCAGGGCTGAAAATAGGGAATGGAAACCTGGATACTAACCATAACAGCCTCAAATTTGATTATCCTGTTCGAATCGCCGGGGTTTTCGTAAATTTGTGACATGTTTTGATATTTTCCCAAACTGTGATTGCATTTTCACAATTTATGACTAGATTACCATGACGAATTGATCACGCTGAAAACGAAAGCAAATCGGCCCCTTTTAATTGGACCAGTTATGTCACAAGATTACATTAGCGCCATATTTGATGGCATATTTTTCATCCTGATTGGACTTTTCCTTCTGGTGTCATCGGTGCTCGATGCCTATGCCGTATTTCAGGATATTGGGCTGGTAGCCGCTATCGTCGACTTTCTGCCGGGGCTGGGTTGGAGCGCAGGCGCTTTTCTGCTCGGATACGTTCTTTATCATCTTTCTTCAAAGGCCAAACAGCCGCTGGTATTCGATCGTCATTCCTGATCCTACGGCGTTTTCCAGGTTAAATGGTTTGTGCGGAGTTGTTACCTCTCCAGTTTAATACTGGTTACAAAGTAACCGCCTGCAATTTCGCCATTTCCACCATTAACCACTTACTCCCGACATCTTCAAAATTGACCTGTACGCGCGACTGCGCACCTGCCCCTTCGAGATTGACTATAATACCATCACCGAATTTGGCGTGATTGACTCGCTGACCGATAAACAACCCGCTATCCGCCTCGGCTTGCTGACGTCTAAAATTACCTGTGTCGTGGTAGGTAGGTCGGCTGAATTGCGCTTTGGGTCGAATTTCCTTCATGGTCTCGTCGGGTATTTCACGAATGAAACGCGAGGCCAGATTGTAGTTTTCGTTACCATAAAGCCTTCGTACCTCGGCACTGGTAACAATCAGTTGTTCGCGTGCGCGGGTAATGCCAACGTAACAAAGTCGACGCTCTTCTTCCATCTTGCCGGGTTCTTCGCTGGAGCGTTGATGTGGAAACAGACCTTCTTCCATGCCGACCAGAAAGACTAACGGGAATTCGAGACCTTTAACCGAGTGCAGCGTCATGAGTTGCACACAGTCTTCCCAGGCATCGCCCTGAGCTTCACCTGCTTCGAGTGCAGCATGGGCGAGAAATGCATCGAGCGGTGTCATATTTTTATCGTCGATATCCGCTTCGAGTTCGAAACTCTTACCGGCGCCTACCAGTTCTTGCAGGTTTTCCAGTCGCGACTGCCCCTTTTCGGTTTTATCTTTGGCAAAATGTGCGTTTAGACCACTTGCTTCAGCGCATTGCTTGATTTGCTGATCCAGTCCCTGCAGCAGTGACTCGGCCTGCAGGGACTGAATTAAACTGATATAGCTTTTCAAGGCCGTATTAGCACGCGGGGCCAATTGACCGCATTCGATCAACGCCTGCGAAGCGCTCCACAGCGATACCGAGTGTTCCGTTGCGTAACGTCGAATAAGATCAATCGACTTCTGGCCCAGGCCGCGCGGCGGGTGATTCACCGTTCTTTCGAATGCGTGATCCGCCATTGGATTGCTCAGCATGCGCAAATAGGCCAGCGTATCCTTGACTTCGGCGCGTTCAAAAAAGCGTAGGCCTCCATAAACCCGATACGGCATGCCTCGGGTTACCAACACTTCTTCGAATTGTCGTGACTGGGCATTTGATCGATATAAAACCGCAATTTCGTTACGGCTCCGCCCCTGGTCTAGCCAGTCCTGAATGCGATCGATGACGAAACGGGCCTCGTCTTTTTCGTTATAGGCTGAATAATAAAGAATCGGCTCTCCTTCGCCGCTATCGGTCCAGAGTTCTTTACCGAGTCTGCCGCGATTATTATCAATTAGCGCGTTTGCCGCTTTCAAAATGGTGCCGGTAGAGCGGTAGTTCTGTTCGAGCCTGATAGTTTGCGAACGCCCGAAATCGCGCTCGAAATGTTGGATGTTTTCGATACGCGCACCCCGCCAGCCGTAGATCGACTGATCGTCGTCACCAACCACAAAGACCGGAGTTTGCTCACCTGCAAGCAAACGTAACCAGGCATATTGAATCGCATTGGTGTCCTGAAATTCATCAACCAGTATGTGTTGGAACCGTCGTTGATAATGACCGCGTAAATCGTCGTTATCACGTATTAGTTCCAGTGCCCGCAATAGTAGCTCTGCAAAATCAACGACACCTGCGCGTTCGCAATGCTCCTCGTATAGACGATAAATTTCGAGCAACTGTTGCTGGATCGGATCACTACCGGGATCAATATTGTGTGCACGTAATCCTTCATCCTTGTGATGATTGACATACCACTGTGCCTGTTTTGGCGGCCAATTGTTATCGTCTAGGTCGAGTTGACGGGTAACGCGTTTTATCATGCGCAACTGATCATCGCTGTCGAGGATCTGAAAGCTTTGCGGCAGCCGGGCGACTTGCCAGTGAGCGCGCAAAAGACGGTGCGCAAGGCCGTGGAAAGTACCGACCCACATCGCTGTGGCGGAAATGCCGAGCAATGCTTCAACTCGATTACGCATTTCTGCTGCGGCCTTGTTGGTAAAAGTAACTGCGAGCACCGAGAACGGCGATAGCCCACCGACTTCGCAAACCCAGGCGATGCGATGGGTTAATACGCGGGTTTTACCACTGCCCGCACCGGCCAGCACCAGTATTGGCCCCGGCTCGACGCTGACCGCTTCGCGTTGACGATCATTAAGCGATTCCAGCAGGTGAGAAACATCCATCCGATTTATAACTTGGGTACATTCAAACAAGCGGGAATTGTATCAGGAAAAGCAATGCGGCAAATTACCTGTTTAACGCATTCCGGGATTTCTGAAGAAAAAGCTACTGCCTTTTTTAAGACTCGAATCAACAAGCGAAGGTGGCTTAATCGGGCAATTAGAACACCTATGCCGGCGTTGTGTTATGCGGGCTAGACAAACTGGTCGAGCAAACGCCCACGGGGATCATCATCGATAGTAAGGTTATTACTCGATAAATAACTTTCTATGGCAAATTTGTTTTGAGTTGAAATTTGTTGATTAAACCGAGGTTGGAAATGTCGCTGCCGGTCGGCTGCTTCTAGCAACTCACCACGGAAAACGAAATCGGCTGGCGGCCTGTTATTTCGTGTATGAGTTTGATGACGTGAATCATCGGTATCGGGGCGTTCACGATTAAAATTCTGCCCCTGGCCGATTTGTGCTATTGGCGTTATTATTCTATGGTGATTGATTGTCGTCGGGATATTCAAAACAGCTTCGGCATTTAATCAGAACTACGTAATAAACCCGTGGCAGTTTATCAAAATTATCCTCATCTGCCGTGAAATAACCCTCGATTTGGGCTAATAATTACCCTATTTCCAGCGATTTCTGGCCGTATCGTCGCTATTTTTAGCTTCCACCCAGTTACTACCAGCAGTATCGATTTCTTTTTTCCAGAAGGGCGCCTCGGTTTTAAGATAGTCCATGATGAACTCGCAGGCTGAAAACGCCTCCTGTCGATGCGCCGAAAGCGCAGACACCAGCACGATCTGATCACTTAGTTGTAACTCACCAATCCGGTGAATTATGGCACAATCGATAATGTCCCAGCGCCGTTCGGCTTTTTCAACAATTCGGCCCAGAGATTTCTCGGTCATGCCCGGGTAATGTTCTAAAAACATGGTTTTCAAGCCTTTTCCGGGCAGGTCACGCACCAGGCCGATAAAACTGGCGATTGCACCGATATCCTGGCGGTCACCGAGCAATTGCCGATTGATTTCGGCGACATCAAAATCTTCTTTTTGCACTTTAATTATCATGCCATCATCATCTATTCCAAAAATTCCGAAAACGCCAGATAGCCTACCCGATCGCCTTTTCTGACAGTTACGCCTTCGGCAATTTCGACAAATCCATGCGCCCACACGGTCGATGTCAGAACGCCGGAATCCTGATTGGGATAAATTACTGCAACTGCCTCATCACCCTCTACAGGTTGCAGACGCGCGCGTAGAAATTCACGTCGTGAATCGGGCTTCGGCCAATCGAATCCGGCGCGCATCGAAACCGCCTGCGGCTTTTGCCATGATCGCCCCTGTAGTATTTTGACGAGCGGGCATACAAACAGGCAAAAGGTCACAAAGACCGATACCGGGTTACCGGGCAGGCCAATAAACGTGGTGTCATTAATTTTGCCGAATGCCAGCGGTTTACCGGGCTTGATGCGCAATCGCCACAAATGCAATTTCCCCAATTGTTCGATGGCAATGCGTACATGATCTTCTTCACCGACCGAGACTCCGCCGCATGTAACGACCAGATCGGCCTTACCGGCGGCATCGAGCATCGCCTTTCGGGTGGCTTCCAGCGTGTCGCCGACCAGCCCCAAATCGACGATTTCACAACCGAGTGATTTCAGCAGACCATACAGGGTATATCGGTTCGAATCGTAGATTTTCCCCGCCTCCAGTGGCGTACCGGGTTCGACCAGTTCATCGCCGGTGAAAAACATGCCGACGCGGACTTTATCGAATACCGGCAAGGTTTCTAATCCAATCGAGGCCGCCAGGCCGATATCCTGTGCGCGCAGTCGGCAGCCTTTTTGTAGAATTCGATCTCCCGACCGGATATCGTTTCCGGTCGGGCGAATATTCTGACCGACTTCGGGATTACTCTGTAAGCGAATACCCTCCCCTTCAAGGATGACCTGCTCCTGCATGATAACGGCATTGGCGCCGTCGGGAATCGGTGCGCCGGTAAAAATTCGAGCCGCCGTTCCTTCTTTCAGCCGAACACCCGATTCACCGGCGGCGATGCGCTGTGATACCGGGAGCACCGGGTCGATCAGATTCTCCAGATCCAGCGTATTCAAAGCATATCCATCCATAGCGGAATTGTCGGCCGGCGGCACCGAAATACGCGCCTGCTGGGGCTCGGCCAATACCTCACCTAAGGCCTGCATGAGCGGTTTATCAGATTTTCGGTTTAATGCCGAAATATGTTGGATGAGTTGATCCAGCGCTTCATCGTAAGGCAGCAACGGAATCTGAGGCATATCGCATTGGTTCATAAAGTTCAGGATAAATCAGTATTTGGGTTTACGGTAACAAGGGGGAGTTGAAATAACAATATTCGGATTCTGTATTCGGGCGGTCGCCTAACCGACCTCCGTATAATTTTTCCGGTCGCCTATCCAGTTTTGTAATAATTGCCGACGCATTTCAGTAAAAGGTGTTTGCTGTATCAATTCGGCCAGTTCTCCTACCTCCGTAAACCATTTTTGATCCCGTAAAATATCGGCAATTTTAAAACTCGCCTGACCGGTTTGTCGAGTACCCATAACTTCGCCTGCGCCGCGCAGTTCGAGGTCCTTCTCGGCTATCTGAAAACCATCGCAAGATCCTCGAATAATATCGAGTCTTTGGCGAGCGAAATCGGATAACGAATTTTTCACCAGTAATATACAGAAGCTGTCGCGACTGCCACGGCCAACGCGACCACGCAACTGGTGAATCTGTGACAGGCCAAGGCGCTCGGGATTTTCGATGATCATGATACTTGCGTTAGGGACGTCGACGCCAACCTCGATCACGGTTGTTGCGACCAGTATTTGGGTTTTGCCGTTTTTAAACGCCTGAATAGCGGCGTCCTTTTCGGCGGCTTTCATTCGACCGTGAACGAGGGCAATCGACAGTTGTGGCAACTGCTGTTGCAGGGTTTCAAAAGTCACTTCGGCGGCTTCGCACTGTAGCGCGTCAGATTCTTCAATCAGCGTACAAACCCAATAAACCTGGCCGCCCTGTTGGCAGGAACTGGCGACACGGTCGGTCAAACTCAGGCGCTGTCGCTCTGATATAATCGAAGTGGTAACCGGCTTGCGACCGGGCGGCAACTCATCGATTTGCGAATAGTCCAGATCTGCGTAAATCGACATTGCCAGAGTACGAGGAATTGGTGTCGCAGTCATAATTAGTTGATGCGGCATTTCCCCTCGAATGGTTTTATTCTGCAACGCGAGACGTTGATCAACCCCGAAGCGATGCTGTTCATCGATAATTATAAAACCCAACGCATGAAACACGACGCTGGCTTGAAACAGTGCATGGGTACCCACCACCACGGCGGCTTCATTGTCGCCAATCCTGGCAAGCTTCGCCTGGCGCTTTTTACCTTTGTCGGCGCCCAACAGACTCACGACGCCGATGCCGAGCGGCTCAAACCATTGCTGGATATTTCCAAAATGCTGCTCCGCCAGAATTTCGGTCGGCGCCATTAAGGCACATTGATATCCCGATTGAATCACCGGTAGACAGGCAAGGGCGGCAACGATGGTTTTTCCCGAACCAACATCGCCCTGTAACAGGCGCATCATCGGCTTACCGCTTTTAAAGTCCTGCATGAGTTCTTTAACAGCCCGATGTTGAGCGCTGGTTAACCGGAAAGATAATGCCTTTAATAACTGCCTTTGCAATTTATCCGAGCTTTCTATTTGTGGTGTCTTTCGCGCCCGGATTTCGATTCGATGTTCTAGTAATGCAAGTCGATGTGCGCACAATTCTTCGACAACAAACCGATGCTGCGCCGGATGCTTGCGCTCGGCAATTAGACGCGTGTCATCGCGATTGAGCGGGCAATGCAGGCTTAGCATCGCATGTTTAAAGTCAGGAAAATGATGGCGATTTAGCCAGTCCTGCGGCAGGGTTTCTAGTAATTCATAATCCTGCAGATTGGCTATCGCCTGATGTATAATCTTACTCATCGCAATTTGGTGCAACCCCTCCGTAGTCGGGTAAATTGGCGTGAGGTTTTGGTCCAGCGGTTTGGCTTGTTCGATATCGATGACTTCGAATTCGGGGTGAATCATTTCCATTTCACCTTGCGCCAAGCGGACTTCACCGAAGCAACGCAACCAGTTTCCTTTTTCCAGCATCTGCTGCTGGCGCGCATTGAAATAGAATAACCGCAGGGTGAAATCCCCGCTGTGATCGGCGAGCCTGGCCACCAGAACTTTCCGCGATGGCCCGTGTTGACGGAAGTGACTGGACACATAGAGTACTTCGGCCTGAACCAGCGCGCGTTGCCCCGGTTGCAGGGACCCTACTGCTGTGAGTTGTGTACGATCTTCGTAGCGCAATGGCAGATGGAATAACAGGTCACGCTGTGTTTTTAACCCCAGCCTTGCCAGCTTTTCCGCAACTTTAGGGCCAACACCTTTGAGGTGGAGCACTCCGATTGCGGACCAATCCTCCATTTTCGGGACCAGATACGGTCTTTACTCGACAACCAGTATCGCGTCCATCTCTACGCCGACACCTTTCGGCAGAGCCGATACTTCAATCGCCGCACGGGCGGGATAAGGTTCGTTGAAATACTTCGCCATAATTTCATTCACCGTCGGGAAATGACTCAGATCGGTCAAGTAAATAGTGAGCTTTACAGCATCCTTTAAACTACCGTTGGCCGCATCGGCCACAGCAGTCAGATTATCAAACACGCGCGTAATTTGCGCATCGATACCACCATCGACGACTTCCATGGTCGCCGGGTCGAGCGGGATCTGACCGGAAATATAAACCGTATTGTCTGCTTTAACCGCCTGCGAATAGGTGCCGATTGCGGCCGGCGCATTGTCGGTCTGGATGATGGTTTTTGTCATGGTTGCCTCTGTTGTGTGTATGAATTTGGAGGGATTATGCGGGTTTGGGGATTGGGTGCAACTTTAATCTAAACAGAAGCGATGTTACTGATCGTGATACTAATTGCTCACGCCGAAAATGGTTTCCAGAGGGCTGATTACGGCTGAACCACCTCGACCAATGACGTGAGTGTAGATTTCTGTCGTTTTTACATCATTGTGGCCCAGTTGTTCCTGGACGGTGCGAATATCCGCCCCTCTTTCGAGTACCTTGCCTTACCGTAATCGAGAGGCGATGAAAATCAAGGTCTTTAACGCGTAAACGAATACACTCCATCAAACGCAATCCGGAACCATACATAATACAGGCAGCCAGCCAATGAACTCCGTCCAAATAATTGAATATCCCACTAATTTCCTCTCTTGTCAGCACAACTGGAACCTTTGGTTGCTTTTTCGCTCGGACTATTCCATGGATATCACCGAGAGGTTGGTTTAAAACTTTTCGGTAGAGAAATACCAGGGCATTGAGCGCCTGGCCTTGTGTTGCGGGGGCAACGTTCCTTTCAACTGACAGGTAGGTCAGGTAGGCTGCAACTTCTTCTTCAGCCATATCTTTCGGATGTCGCTTTCCGTGGAACCAGATATATCTTTTAATCCATTCGACATACGACTGTTCAGTCCGAATCGCATAGTGTTGAACTCGTAGTACCTGCCTTACTTCTTCGAGAAAAGGTGACTTCTTCCGTGCACTATCCATGAATTATATTCTCAATTTGTTCTCATAGACTAAACCATACGCTACTGAAATTGCCAACGCAAGAACCTATTCGGAATGTTTCCACCCTATGAAGAAATGTCTAGCCAGTTTCTGCCGCTGGAATACAAGCGGAATCAGTGCTAGCCTACTGATCTAACATGGATTTTCAGGGAGCTAATAATTCAAATTGGACCAATCTTCAAAAATATCAAATAGACATAGGTGGAAAATTTCCGTATTTAATTATGGAAAATTTCCATCTATTTAAGATGTTATGCAATCATAAGGTATGAGCAATGAAGGAAGAATTTGTTAGAAGTCATATAAAACGTATTATCGAAAAAATTAATGGTAAGCGCAGAGATCTTAAGCTAGGTTTTGACCAACAGAAAAAGAAAACTGAGAACATGAGTATTGTCGGGGGCAATGGCAGATTGCGAATAAGGCCAACTTCCTCTGGATTGATTATAGCGTTGGCCGGTAAGTCAATTGAGCGTGAAATGTACTCTTTTATGAGACAACTATTTGGTCGGGGGCACGACGGTTACAATCAGAGAAACAAAAATAAAGGAACAGAAAGTGCCCCCCTTTGGAAAACTGATGATCTATCAAAGCTAGAGTTGGCCATTGTTGAATACTCGAAAACTATTGCATAACAAGGCCAATGCACACAGATTCGCCGCTGTCGCGGCTCTCTGGTGATTGGCGGCGTTATTTCTCATCATTAACCCAACCAAAGGAGTAGGCTGGAATGCTTGCAGATCAGGAAAAGAAAGAGCTAAAACGACAAATAAAATCAAACCAACATGAAGTTTTTGTTGTTTCCATCGAGGAAATGGATGCCATTATGCAATCCTCACTTAAAGGGAAGTTACCGCATATGAAGAATGCATGGCAAAAGTTAAAGGGCAAAGCAGAAGCTGGAGCAAGCTATTACGCTTCGGCGGATGATTTGAGAACGTTAAGTAAACTTGTCGGTGACCTTGGTGGGTTTGCTACTAAAGCCTATGTTAAGACTTATGGCGGAAAGTCGCACATCATCCTAAAGGGGCATCCAGGGTTACGGCGCGTTCTGACTGGCACCAAGTACGGCATAAAAAATCCTAAAGTCATCACCATGGGGCTAGGGAAAGCGGGGGCAATACACGCTGCAAAGTCTGGTGGCATGCTATCAATAGTTCTCCTGTCTGCCTATAGAGTCGGGGACTATTTTTTAACCGATCAAGCGACATTAAGTCAGCTTATTGGTTCCTTGGCCACAGATGTGGTGAAAGTTGGAATTGCTACAGGAGCATCAATAGCAGCGGCATCCGCATTTGTTGCAATGGGTTTTACTATAGCAATAGGGCCAATCGCAGCTGTCGTTCTGGTCGGAATTGGAACATCTATGGCTTTAAGCGCTCTAGATGAACGCTATGGGATCACTGATCAGATCATAGCTGGCCTGGATGATATTGACGAAGGTATTGAAAACAGAGTTGAGCAAGTAAAACAAAGCGTGTATCGAAACGCAGGTGAACTAGCAGACTCTATTTTTGATTACGCGGTTGACTCTGCAAAAGCTGTTTTAATTAATACGGCCAAGCATGCTATAGATAAGTTTCTTTCCGGAAGGCTGAGGCTTCAATAATGGGTGGTGAACAGCGGCCTTCAACTTTAGTACGATTTTTAAGTGTTGTATTTTTTTCAATATTGACGCTATCTTCGCTAGCGTGGTTTACGGTTAGCATTACTGGGCTTTTATCTCAATTTCTTCTAAATGACCCTGTGGTTGAATTTGATAAAGGGTCTATGTACATGCTTGGTATCGGGCTTGGGCTTCTCCTATTAACTATTGGGGGGGTGATACAAGGTTTATTGGGGAAAAAATTAACATCCCAAAAAGAAGCCGTGTTCACTAGAGGCTTAGCCTTTAGTTTAATTTTGATGATTGGGTTTCCGCATCTGACTCATTACGTGGTAGCTAATTATGCGCGACAGCGAAATTACAGTGTCTGTAGCGACGCCACCTACCGGTGGCTTTTATACAGTAAATTCTATTACACAAATAGTGATATGGCTTGTAATGAGTTGGTCAGCAAAAAAGAAATAACAAAAAGCTCAAGCGGACGCTGAAAAGCGCACCGCTTAGCTTTGCGTTAGACTCGCTACTAAATTTATCCAAATAATGGAGTATCAATATGACTGACCCTTTTCAAGATGTGGATTCATTTGGATCGGACTTCCTTCAAATTGTCACGGTTGCGCTAGAAAATCGGGCGGTTGAAGAACAGATTATTCCCGTTATCGAGGCATATTTAAATGATCTAACCTGGAATGAAGGTGGCGTGCATCTTGAGGTCGGTGCTGGAACTGGCGCAATCACAAGACTAATGGGAGCCAAAGCTCGAAGTGGTGTGGTCATTGGTATCGACCCTTCGGAAGGGTTAATCGGGAAGGCAAACGAACTTTCAGCTGAAATTGGGAACATCAGTTTTGAGATTGGTAATGGCGGATCAACCCGCTTCAAGGATGACTCAATTGACAATATTGTCATGCACACAGTGCTTAGCCATGTGCCTGATCCAATGGAGTTGTTAGCTGAAGCGATTCGAATTTTGAAGCCCGGTGGTCGAATTGCTGTTTGCGATGCTGATTTTGAGAAATCCTCTTTAGGGAATTTTGATGGTGATCCGATTAAGGCATGCTCGGAGTATTTTATTCGGAATTTTGTCACTCAGCCTTACCTAATATCTGAAATTCGTGCCTTAGCGTCGAATGCTGGCTTCCAGGTTGAAAAGTTTCGAATAGATAGTCGATCCATTACTAACACAGATGGCGGCCTTGCGTGGATTAAAATGGCCACCGGTCAGATGGTTCAAAAAGGACAAATCGATGCAAAATTAGCCGAATTATTGGCAGATGAGTATGTTCGTCGCAAAGAGCTAGGCACTCTCTACGGCTTTCAGCCGTTTGGAACCCTAGTAGCGACAAAGCCAGTCTAACAAAGCCAAGCACTCGGATTCAGCGCTGCGCGCTTCTCCGGTGATTTGCGACGTTATGATGCGGGATAATTACTTATGAATTTTGAATGGGACGATAATAAAGCCGCCTCAAATATACGCAAACATGGGGTTTCATTTGATGAGGCAACAACGGTATTTGGATCTCCGCTCGCAATAACATTTCCTGATCCGATGCACTCTGGAGAGGAAAATCGATAT
>CAZYYM010000030.1:0-34573 GCA_964651385.1 uncultured Gammaproteobacteria bacterium
CAAGGGTGATTTAACCGGTTCAATCTCCACCAGTTTTACCGAGTCAGGCGCACTAACAGGCAGTGGAACCCTTGCCGGTAGCATTGATACAATATTTGGATCGTCTGCCAGCATAGTTCCGGCAGGGAATAACCCAATAGACGGAACGATTACTGTCGCTTTTGGAGATTCGGTTAGTTTAGTCGGCAAGTCCGCAATAGCAGCAACCGAAGCGATAACATTTAGCCCTGGTGCGGCAATTGACTTGGCGGTTCCATTTGCGGTTACTTTATCCGGCAATATTGCAACTGGCGGCGAGAACACAACCGATCGATTGACGGGTGGTGGAACGCATGGTGGGGGCCGTATTCAGGACGACAAAAACCCGGCTGATATTATTGATTTAGCAACGGGTGAATCCGGCGAATGGGCATGGGTCATCAAGGGATCAGGTGCTGAAGTCGATGGATTTACCTACGACTTTCGATTAGTTGAAAGTGATGGCACTGTATTCCAGACCTATACTGTCACACCGCAATGGACTATCGGTACGACTGGTGGTGGAATATCCGGCACGATAGCGGCGGCCTTTGGTGATAATGCCACAGTTACTGCCACAGGTGATCTGGCAGGGACTACAACCGTCACATTCGGTGACACAACGGTATTAACAGGTGCCGCAAGTATCGCCGGCACTACATCGATAGCGTTTACTCCATCAGGAATAGCGACAGGATTCGGACACTTAACCACTAGTGAAGCGGTCGCATTTACCACCAGTGGCGCAGTACAAGGCGCAGGCGCTTTGCTGGGTAGTACCAGCATGGTTTTTGCGCAGACTGGTGCTATTCAAGGTACTGGAACGCTTGGAAGTACCACGACAATCAATTTCGGTACGGTTGGAGGGCTATCAGGTAGAGGCGACTTACTCGGTTCACTACCCATAGTATTTGGCACCAATGCTACAATTGCAGGTAGTGGTGCCATAGATGGCACATCGATACTATCTTTCGGCGATGTTTCAGCATTAATCGGTACAGGAGATTTAGCTGGTAGTACACCCGTTGTATTCGGTTCAGTATCCGACCTGAAAGACGCGAATGGCGGTGCTATTGCAGGGACTACCAACGTAACATTTGCCGACTCGGCATTATTGGCTGGTGCGGGAATACTGCAAGGAACATCGGCCACAACATTTACTGAGTCCGGCACCGTTACCAGCCTGGCTCCAATAAACGGAACTATCAATGTTGCGTTCGGTTCAAGTGCTGGTTTATCAGCCTTTGGGTTCTTATCAGCAACTACACCGCTATCATTTACAACAACAGGCGGGTTAAACGGCTCAGGATCGCTGTCAGGCGCTATTAGCCAAACGTTCGGCACCACAGCAATACTGGCGGCGCTTGGTGATTTAAACAGCGTTACAGCGGTATCATTCGATAGTAATGCCGGTTTAATTAATGCGACGAACTCTATTGCAGGAGTAACATCGATCAGCTTCAGCCTGACCGGTTCATTGATTGGCAGCGGTGATCTATTCGGTTCGAGTTCTATTGTCTTTTCATCATTGGCTGATTTACTCAATGGAACGCCGGTTAGCGGAATAAGTCGAGAATTAACCAGCGAAAACAAAAACAGGAAGTTATCGGCCAGCGGAACCAGCCGGTTGCTATCCAGCAGTAGCGCAAATAAATCAATATCATTCAGGAACAAAAGCAGAAAATTCACATGAACACGATAAGGCAAGGCGCAACATTCGATTTTGAATCCGGTTTAACCGGCAGCAATATCGATGGTTTCACTGTGACTATGGACGTGATGCAATATCCAGGCGATACGCCAGCAGTCACCAGGGCTTTGACCCTAAAGGATGAGAAGTACAAAGGCTCATTAACCAGTGCCGAAACCACCCTACTAGCTGTAGGACAATGGTTTATTCATATCAAAGCTGTGGATAGCGATGAAGACCTGAGAGAACCAATTAAACTTTATGTTACGAAATCATGGCTTTAAAAGTAAATCATTTAAATCAATAATTTAATGGTCAATACAACTAAAAACAAAGGCGGCGCTCCTAAAGGCAATAAAAACGCGGCAAAAAATAAGCCGTGGCAAGACGCTATTAACAGGGCATTGGCTCGATACGGCGAAGGTAGCAAGGATGGTGGGCTTAATAAGTTAGCCGATAAGTTATTGATTAAATGTGCAGACGGTGACCTATCAGCACTTAAAGAGCTAGGCGACCGCATAGAAGGTAAGCCAGCTCAAAGCGTAACATTAGCAGGTGATGAGGATAACCCACTACACGTCAAAACAGAGTTAGCAAATAAAGCGTATGACTTCCTCGGTATCAAGCCTAAGTGAACAGATAAAAGAGCTGCCTTATATTGAAAAGGTTAAGTTCTTAGACGGTTTAAATGAGAATGATCTACATGATGTTATCTATAAATGGTCTGGATGGATGGCTAGACCGGCTCAGGAGCTGCCAGAGGGTGTTTGGTCATACTGGTTGATATTGGCAGGCCGGGGGTTTGGAAAGACCAGAACAGGCGCAGAGACAGTCAGGGAATGGGTTAAGACTAACCAATACGTTAATTTGATTGGTGCAACTTCTGACGATGCCCGAGATATCATGGTTGAAGGTGAGAGCGGTATATTATCGATATGCCCTCCTGATGAAAGACCATACTATAAAAAGCACGAAGCAAAACTGGAATGGCCGAATGGTGCGACATCATTAATCTTTACAGCAGACAAGCCAGACAGGCTAAGAGGCAAACAGCATTGCAAATTATGGGCGGATGAGCTGGCGGCATGGCGTTATATGGACGCATGGGATCAGGCTAAGTTCGGTTTGAGACTGGGCAAGAACCCACAGGCCATTATTACCACAACACCCAGACCGTTAAAAATACTTAAAGAAATTATCAATGATAAGCGCTCAGTGGTTACACGCGGATCGACTTACGACAACAAGTCGAACCTGGCGAGTACGTTCTTTGACTCGATCATCACCCGATACGAAGGAACTCGAATAGGCAGACAGGAACTTAATGCCGAACTACTCGATGACATACCCGGCGCATTGTGGACTCGTAAGAGCATAGACAATCACAGGAAAAGCCCGAACGCATTACCTGATATGGAACGGGTTGTAGTCGCGGTTGACCCATCAGTAACGAACAACGAAGGCTCAGACGAGACCGGCATTATATGCGCTGGTAAGGGAACTGATGGCCATGCTTATGTCTGGAATGATTCAAGCGGTCGCATGTCACCAAACGACTGGGGCAAAACATCAGTGAGTTTATATCACTCCGAAAGTGCCGATGTGATCGTTGCTGAGTCTAATAACGGCGGTGATATGGTTGAAGACACGATTCGGTCAGTCGATGCTAATGTCAATGTGAAACAAGTTAAAGCATCACGCGGCAAGGTAACTCGAGCTGAACCTATTGCCGCACTCTATGAACAAGGCCGAGTCCATCACGTGGGCTCGCTCGATACACTGGAAGATCAAATGGTTTCATTCACAAGCGATTTCGACCGCAAGGCGCAGGGTTATAGCCCTGACCGTGTTGACGCGCTGGTATGGGCAATAACCGAGCTATTTCCGGCAATGACAAGGCGCAACCAGGTGAAAGCTACCCAAATTCCCAAAGCAGTAGGCTATTTTAGATGACAGATGAACTGCTAGAACAATTCAAACAAGATGCTACCGACGATTACGACCAGACGAAGCAACAACGCGAAGATGCCAATCAGGACTTACGATTCATTGGTGTCAAGGGCGGCATGTGGGAGGATTACTTAGAGTCAACACACGGCAGCGACTCGAATAGAGCGAGGCTCGAATTTGACTTAACCTCCGATGCTTTGATGGATTTCGTCGGTGAATGGACAACTAACCGGGCAGGTGTGATCTATAATCCTGACGATACCAAGACCAGCGACGACGATGCTGAATTGTTAACCGGCGTGTATCGCGGCGACTTCCGTGAGAATGGTGGCAAGGCATCACAAGACCAGGGCATGTTCGAAGCAGCAGCGGCGGGCATGGGTGCTATTCAATTATCAGAAAAATTCGTTGATGAAGAAGACCCTGAGAACGACACGCAGGAAATTATATGGAAGACCGTCCACAATGCCTTTGATCACGTCATGTTTGATGCCAACGCAAAAGAAGCGGACAAGTCTGACGCTAATTGGGTCACTAAACTGACAGGGTTCACGCCTAAAGCGTTTAAAGCTAAATATCCTGACCTAACCCAGTCGAGTGCTTACGTGCCGACAACGAGCTATCAGAACGCTTTCGATTGGTACTCAGAACAGTTGATATATGTAGCTGAACGATGGGAAATTAAGCATATCGATGATGAAGTATCGGTTTGGCAGAATGTCAATGCTAATAAAATAAATACCTACCCGATGGATCAGTTAGAAAAAGCCCGACCAGAACTAGAAGCGTTCGGATGGGATCATGTTCGAGACCGAAAGATCAAGCGGCAGATAGTCGAGAAGTCGATATTTACGGGTGATGAATGGATACAGAAACCAAAACGCATAGCGGGTAAGTTCTTACCAATCGTCCCCTTTTATGGCTACAGGGTTTTTATAGGTGGTAAGGAATACTACTGGGGTTTAATTCGCAAACTGATGGATGGCAACCGCACTGCTAACACATTGATTAGCAAGCTCGCCGAGACCTCAGCGGCCAGTGCCAACGATATTAATATCTATCTCGATGAACAAGTGGAGGGTAAAGAGCTTTTATTGGCTGACAATACCGATAAAGCCTACCAGGTCATTAACAAGGTCATTGATGAGTCAACCGGTCAGTCGGTTCCTATGGGGCCAGTTGGGAAGATAACATCGCCACAGGTTGACCAGTCAGCACTCGCGGCATTGGATACTATCTTCAATTTCATGCAACAAAAACGCGGTGTTCAGCAGGACACTATCGATCCAGACGTTTCAGGAAAGGCGGTTAATGCTCTAATAAAACAGAAGAACCTCAAGACTCAGATCATATCGAATAACTTCATCACTTCACTGGGACATATCGGTAAAGTCTATCGGTCGAAAGCTGCCGACCTGTATACAAAAGCGATGATGAAAAAGTCCATCGGTGATGATGGAACGGTGAAGACTATAGAATTAAACACTATTTCAATGGACCCACAGTCTGGCAATCCTATCAATATGAATGACCTATCCAGAGGCCGGTTTAGTGTCACGGTTGACGTAGGCCCACAGTATGAGACTGAGCGGGAAGCAGCGGTTGAATCCATCGAGCGCGTTATCGAGAAGCTGCCGCCAGACTCACCGTATCACGGCCCAGCTTTGGCAATGTGGATACAGAATATCAATGGTCAGGGCTTGAGACCTTTGCAGCAATTCAACCGTAAAATAATGATTCAACAGGGTTTGGTTGAAGCGGAGACCGACGAAGAAAAGCAAATGGTTCAGTCTATGCAACAGCAAC
The DNA here is from genome assembly GCA_964651385.1 of uncultured Gammaproteobacteria bacterium. GTDB lineage: Bacteria > Pseudomonadota > Gammaproteobacteria. The sequence continues at coordinate 5,465 of CAZYYM010000030.1, forward strand.
AAGACCCGAACGCAGAACTAACCAAAGCAGCAACCGAGCAACAATTGGCAGAAGCAATGAATTTACAAGCGGCAACCGTCGATAAGATAGCTAGTGCGAAAAAGAAAGAAGCAGAAACAGAGGAAATATTGCAAAACCTTAATGGAGTGCAAAGACTAAAATTTGACCCAATGACAGGACAATTAAGTGCCGATAGTAACGCTGCCTGATGGTAAGGAGATAGAATTTCCGGAGGGTATGAGCGCTTCTCAAATACAATCTTCATTAGTGCCGGGAACCCCGGCGGGTGAAATGATAGGAAATTTATTAGACCCTAAAAGCATGAGGGCTTACAAGGAAGTTGCTGCCCCCTATGTTCGAATGGTAGAGGAAATTGTAAAAGATATTATTCCTGTTAGCTCGCAGCTAAGGTCTGTTGATAGAATGAATGAAATAATGAATAGGGATGATAGTAAAGATACGCCTATCCGGAGATTTTTAAATAATGCTGACATAGCCTTAGAGGGGTTAGGATTAGGTGCGGATTTTGTTCCTGGATTAAAGGCGGCAGGCATAGCCGCGGGATCACTAATACCGCTCATGGCCCGTAAGGGTGGCGCTACTTTACCAAGAGTGATGAGAAGCCAGGCCGGGGTTGTTGGTGCTCCAAATATAACTCGGTTAGATAGGGCTAAATCACAAGGTTATGATACTGAAAATATTTGGTATCACGGGACATCAAAAGATTTCGATGCTTTCGATCTATCTAAAAGCGGAGATTTAACAAACTCGCCAGCGGCATCCAGGGCGGTATTCGCGAGTAATGATAAAAGCAAAGCTGCGGAATTTGCAGAGTTATCTGCCAATGAAAAAGGGGGTGATCCGAAAGTTATATCAATGTATGTACGCCCCGATAAAGTAGCAAAAATTAAATGGGATGATCATTTTGATATACCTATGCGGTCAGGTAACGGCCAAAGGCTGTTGGCGCAATTAGTAGATAGTCTTGGAGACCAGGGTTTTGATGGTGCTAGAATTTTAGGGGATGATGGGGTGAAAGGCGGGGTTTCTGAAATATTAGCTGTCACTAAACCGGAAAAATTAAGAAGGATTGACGCGGATTTTAATGACGCGGATTTTGGTAGAAACGGGTTGCTTCTTGGCGCTGGCGGATCGGCGGTGATTGCATCGGAAACACTCGACCGGAGAGATAACCCTTCCGGCGTGGATGAATTGTAAATATCCGCCATAGCAGGGGACATTGCAAGCAGTCGGTTTCTTATTCATTTCCATGATTTCATCTGGTAAGCCGGTTTGTGATGTCTCCCGCATTCACATATCGGGAACCAATCGAGTCTTTCTGGAAACATAGGGTGTAAGGCCAGCTCCCATTGATTGCCGCAGCAATTATATACAACGAAATCATCAGGAACGGCAGGAGATGACAGACCAGGGTACAGCGTTATATCGATAGGACTATCTATTATTTCTTGCTGAGCAATATTATTTGCTAAATCAACAGGGAAGCCATAACACCCTGTACCAATTGCGGGTATAGCTACTGAATTAATAGAGTGACTGATACATGTCTGAATAATTGATTTATAGCAACTAGACAATAAATCAATTTCATTATGTAGACCGCCTTTCCAGATAGGTGAGGCTGTATGAATAATGTTATTGAACATCAAGCCTGGTGCATCACTAATAAAAGATGACCCTGTAGCTAGTTGCCTGGGCAGGTTGATAGGTTTTGATAATTTATTTCTTATCGCCCCATCAAGCCCGTTACCGCCCATCAATGTTGAGTTAGCCGGGCATACTATAGCCGTGGAAAACGAATTAAAAATATTGTTTTTCATAAGTCATTATAACATACATTGATTTTATCTAAAAATCGTAAGTAATTGATATTTAAGAAGTTTAAGAAGGTTTAGCGGCCCTTTTTTTATGCCTGCTATATGCAGGTTTTTTTATGTCTACGTGAGACTAATCACGGAAGGGGAAACCCTTACTACTCGAAACCATGACGAGGTTACAACATGAGTGAAGCACAGGCGATACAAAGCGACGAATCAGTTATTGAAGACACTGAAACAGCCGAAGTGGTTGAAGAAGTTGAAGAAGTTGAAATAGTTGTCGCGGGTGAGGATGAGCCAACCTCAAAACCCAGACCTTCTGGTTTTCAGAAGCGACTCGGTAAAATGAAAGCGAAGATTGATGCTTCTAATACGGAAGCCGAAGAAGCCAAACGCAGGGCGGATGCGCTTGAGGAAGAAAACAAGCTGTTGAGAATGGCCCAACAGCAAAAAACCTCAAACAACCGGCCTGACGAAGACGACTTTGATAACCGTGCAGACTATCTAGCGGCAGACCAGAAATGGACTGACGCCAGAGCCGAAGCGATAGCGGTTGAGAAATTCAACCAGCTTAATCAACAGAATCAATCGCAACAAACTCAGACACAAAGCAGGGCGGCACTAAACAGGCAAATCGATGCTCATTATGATCGAAGCGCAGAACTTAAAGTGCCGGACTACTCTGAAACTGAGGCAGTAGCAGCGGATATACTCGGTGATGATATCGCCGAGCAGATCGTTGCGAATACGGATAATTCCCATTTGGTTATGTATCACCTTGGGAAAAACCCTGGAAAGGCTGAACATTTGAAAGAGTTACTTGCAACGGAACCCATGAAAGGAGTGCTGGAAATTGGCAGATTGGCCGGTAGTTTATCGGTTCGGTCTAAATCTAATACTCCCGATCCGGAACAACCGGTAGACCCCGGCAGCGGTATATCCAAATCCGAACGTGGGCCAAAGGGAGCCACTTATGAGTAAATATTATGGCTAATAATTTTGACAGTAACTTTACAAGACAGCTCGCACGAGTTTTCCTGGAAAAGTTCGATAGTTCGCGAGTGCTATCAAAAAACGTGAATACCCAGCTTCTAGCCGGGAAATTCAATCCTTCAACCGGTGATAATGTAGACTTTAAACGGCCTACTGATTACACCACTTACCGCAATGCAACGGGTGATTTAACGGCTTCCACAGCGAACGATATCATTGCAGGCAAGGCAACAGGAACGGTTCAGAATTACTTTACTGTTCACGTTGACTACAACGAGGCTGACGAAGCGATTAAGATGGATCAACTCGATCAGCTTTTGGCTCCGATGGCAACCCGTATCGTAACTGATCTTGAAATCGACTACGCTGAATACATGATGAAGAACTCGGCGCTTTTAGCGGGTACTTATGGAACAGCGGTAACGACCTGGGATCATGTAGCGGAAGCCGGTGCGGTTATGGCGGCCAATGGCGTCCCTCGTGATGGTGAATGGTGCTACGCGGTTAATCCGTATACCCAAACCAGTTTGGCGAGCAATCAACGCTCTCTCGGTGCTGGTGGTTCGGCGGGTAGTCTGGTTTCTGACTCTGTTCGAAATGCGACTATTGCTGAAAACTTCGCCGGTATGCGGGTTATGACTGCTACCACACTGGGTAGTTATACCTCAGCGACTACGGGTGACCTGGTTGGTGCGATGAATGGTGCGCCTGACGTGACTTATGCCACGGCTAAAGACACTATGACGCAAACCCTCGCGGTCACTGGTTTCGGTACTTTTGCTGGTTCTATTCCTGCTGGTACGGTGGTTCAGGTCACAGGCGTTAATCGTTTGAACCTGTCTACTCGCAAGCCGGTAATCAATGGATCGGGTGCGAATGTTACCTGGACTGCTGTTGTCACGGCTGATAGTGCAAATTTTACTGCTGGTGCTGGTTCGTTGACAGTCTCAGGCCCGGCGGTGTTTGAGGCTACCGGAGCGTTCAATACTACTGATGTAGCTATCGGTGGTGCGAATGTCGTGACTATCTTGGGTGCCGATACGACTTTGTATCAGCCTAATTTGTTCTGGCACAAGCAAGCGTTCTCTATCGGTTCCGTACCGATTAAGAAACTACATTCAACCGATACCATCGCGACCACAGAAGACGGGCTTCAATTCCGTTGCTCTAAGGGTGCTGATTGGACTAAAAATACCCAACAAGTCAGGATTGATTTCCGTCCTGCTTACGGTGTTATGAATCCTTTCTTCGCTGGTCAAGGTTGGGCATAACCTATATGGGCGGGCTTCGGCCCGCCCGTTTTTTGGAGATAATTATGATCTGGACGAAACCAAACGGTAAGGACATAGAAACCAACGATGACGAAGCAACAGTTGAATATTGCAAGTCGTTAGGCTGGAAACAAAAGAAGGCGAAGAAGGCTAAGAAATGAGTACAGGAACCGAAATAGTCGGTGATGCTTTAGCCCGGATCGGGGCGTCTTCTCCGGTCAAGCCTGCTAATCCTGAAACACTGGAAACAGCGCGGAAGACTTTAAACAGTTATATCGCGCAGTTGCAGGATGAGAACGTAGAATTTGGTGCGGTTCCTATCAAGGCTTTAGGTGATGAACTATCAGAACCTTTAGGCTTGACGGATATCATCAAAGACAACCTCGCTGTTCGGCTTATTCCACTCATTACCGGGACGCAGTTAAGCAATCAATTGCGAGTCAATGCAAACATTGGCGGTGCGTATATGAAAAGACACTGGAGAACGACTGTTATTCCGGGTCAAGTCGTTAGAGATACCATGCCGAAAGGATCAGGTAACCGGCGCAATACTCGTATATTTGACGAGATATTCTTTAACAAGGGCGATACCCTTGGAAGTTGAATTACCAACAGGTTTGGAAGGGACTAACGAACTTCCGTTTACCCGTAAAGCATTGAGAAATTGTTTTAATGCAAACGGACGTATTATTCAAAGACCTGGTTTGACGTTAATTGGCACAAATTCGAGAGTTGCCAGAGGTTCCTTTGAATGGAACGGTTCTTTATATGCGGTTGCTTCTCAAGACTTAATAAAGATAACCAATGTCACCACAGGCGCTTATTCGGTTATCGGCACTATTGCTGGAACGGCTAAAGTCGTTACGGCCATAGGATTTAACCATGCGGTCATAGTCGTTAAGGGTGGTGCTTTATATACTTTAAGTACTACCGATGTTTTAACTGATATATCAGCTAACGCTAATATTGTCGCCAGCAATTCAGTCACGCATATTAACGGTCGGTTTGTCTATATTCCTTCTGATGGCAGTGTAGCTTTCTTCTCGGATGTCGGCGCAGCGGGAACGGTTCAGGCTTTATCATTCTTTGATGCCGAACAATTACCCGACAAGAACAACGAAGTATTTGAAATTAACAATATTCTTTATATCGGTGGTACGGACTCGATACAGTCGTACATCGATCAAGGGCTTTCTCCGGTTCCGTTTATCCCCCAGACCGGCAGGGTGGTCAACGGCATCATAGGCGGCTCTGTAGAGTACCAGGGGACGCGTTTATTCATCGGCCGGGAGAAGGGGCAGGACTTGGGAATATACGCTCTAGGGCCAGGTAACGCGCCTAAGATCAGTAATGAATTTATCGATAACCTGCTGGCTACGTACACAGAGGCGGAGTTAGCCCAGGCCGTAGCAGGGCGCTATAAATATAACGGCTACGATATTGCCGTTTTTTCATTGGGTAGAGACTCATTCGGATACTTTGCCGGTTATTGGCATGGCTTGGATACGTTGGTCAGTGGTTCGAATACGCCTTGGCAGGTCGGGCATATTCAGGAATTTGAGTTGAATTACTACTCTTTTTACGCGGGTAATTTCAGTAAGCTGGACGCGGTAAATAAAGACTCCGGGAACTCATTTGTGCGGGTTATCGATGGTGGCTTTGAGTCGGATAAGTCTTTTGCGGTTCAGAGTTTGGAATATCATATATCTCAAGGCTATAACGCTACTATCGGATCGGTATCTTTACAAATGTCGGATGATAATGTTTTGTATTCGCCGCCATTTCATCGCAACACGGGGACCATCGGTAACTACATGACCGAGCTGGAATGGAATTATCCCGGAGGTCTGGGACTTTACGATCGGTTCATGGGTTATCGTCTTTCAACCGGTGAAGATATCAACTTCTCCGGCACTAAATTATATATTAATTCACGATGAGCAATAAGCCGATAATAGACGTACCAGCCATTGGTCAGGTGGTTATAGAAGAAGGCAAATTGTCTCAACAGATACAGTCTTTATTCGGGTCAATTGAGTTGGCTTTGAATACGGGCAAATTAAACGAATACACGGTGGCCACGGTGCCGACTGCTTCAAAGTGTACCGGCTGTTTAATAGCGGTGACAGACGAGGTAGGCGGATATACAACCGCCTTTTCTGATGGTACGAACTGGCGGCGAAGCCAGGATCGAGTAATTATTTCATAGGTGTAAAATGAGTGTTCTTTCGAGTTTTATCAAAGGTGTTACGGGTCAATCAGGCGCAGATGCGGCCAGTCATGCTGGTCAATTGCAGTCCGATGCTATCCGTGAGTCCGCACAGCTTAACGCTGAGTCACAAGCGGAAATTCGGAAGTTAATCGAGCAACAGCTTGGAATTACTCAGCAGAACTTCGCGCCTTTCCTTCAGTCTGGGCAGAATGCTTTGTCCGGTTTAACCCAATCATCAACATTAGGCGGGATGGATAACACCATTTCCCAAATATTAGGAGGTGATCATTTCCAATCACTGATTGGCGAGCGGCAAAGAGCATTACAGGGCCAGCTTTCAGCCGGTGGTTTAACCCGTTCGGGTACGGCTTTGGAGTCAGCATCGGCACTACCGACAGACTTGGCCTTTCAGCTTGAAAACCAGCTATTCGGTCGGCAGAACAATTTAGCTCAGACCGGGCTCAATGCGGCAGCACAAACAGGTAGTCAGGAGTCAGGACTACTACAGGGCATTATCAACGCGATCACACAGGGAACTATGGCACAGGGTCAGGGTATAACGGGATCGGCTAATGCAACGGCTTCCGGACTTTTAGGCGGCGCTCAGTCACAGGCTTCGGGTATTCAGAATCTACTCAATCTCGGTGGTACTCTGGGAAGTGCTGCTATATTAAGGAAATAACATGCCATTAGTAGACACCAACATAGTAACGGCTCCCGGTGGTTCACTGGTTGCCAGTCTCCAACAAGCTTTAAACCCGGTCAAAGCTGCGCTATTTAAGAAAGCGGAGAACGACCGGGAAGACTCGCGACTAGCACAGGTCAAACAGATAACAGACCAGAAGAACCGAGCGGCGGGAATGTTTACGCAATTAAGCCGTATTGTTGGTATGTCAGATCCCCGTAAACAAAGAGCCGAGCTTGCAAAGTTAGGCAGTGCGGAGATACAAGCCGGTCGTGATGGTAGCGTATTTATCGAGGCTTTGAACGCCGATACTCCCACACAACTTGGACTTAATATTGTCCGCGCAGCAACCGCAATGGGCAATAAAGCCGGTTTGTTTGGTGAAGTGTTGAAGGCGAATAACCCGCAACCATTATCGAAGAAAGGCAAAGAGCAATCAGACGTTAGTAAAGGCTTTTTAACTCAAGATCAGGCTGATAAAACAAAAGAAGGTTTAGCTAGCGCAATATCTGAATTTTTAGAGGGCGGTGGAACCCGAAAGGTATTGCCAAATGGCAAGGAAGAAGTAACCAATAGGTTTGGTGAAGTTGTCACAGGTCAGGCCGCTGTTGATGTTATTGATCGGTCAGCAAAAATAAAAGCGGATCGGGAAAAGGCAACTCAGGATTTGAGAGTTGAAACCGAAAGAAGCATACAACAAGTAAAAAATGCCGAATCCACATCAAAATCCGCATTTGAAACTGTAGATAAGCTCAGACAACATATAACTAATTTAGAGAAAGTTATTCCGCTTGTCGGCGAAGGGGCAAACACAGGCCCGATAACTGATTTATTTCCAAGTATTAAAGCCGCAACAATAAAATTAAAACAACTACAAAAAAGACTGGGGCTGGATGTCGTTGGAGCCGCTAAATTCGGTGCATTATCAGCGGGTGAGTTAGATTTGGCGCTATCGGTAGCATTGCCAACAAATTTACAGGGTGATGATTTAATAGACTGGACAAATGACGCTATAGCCGCAAAGCGTAAATTAGCAACATATTTTGAAGACCAGGCAATATTCCTCAGTAATGGCGGCACACAAGCTGGATGGTTGGAAAAACAACGTACCGATTTGTCCAGCCTATTATCCAGAGCTAACGCGACTGAACAAGACATCAGGCAAACCATGAAAGACAACAACATGTCCCGCCCACAGGTATTGGAAGAATTAAAAAGGAGGTTCCCAAGTGGCTCGTAATTTATTCGCTGATGACCCTATTGTAGAACAACCGGCTGGCAATAATCTTTTTTCAGACCAACCAGCACCACAAACCCAAGGCGAAAAGTTCATCCCGCAGGTGTTCGAACATAACAAACAGGAGCCAACAACAGGAGATTTTGTAGAAGGTTCGGTACAGTCAGCGTTAAAAGGCGCAACACTTGGATTTAATGATGAAATCCAATCATTTATCGCGGCGGCGGTAGCATCGCCTTTTATTTCCGACAAAACATTTAGTGCTTTAATGGTCGATGCGCGTAATTCATTCAGGGAAGATCACGCTAAATTCAAAGAAGCTAACCCAGGTACGGCTATGGGTTTAGAACTTGCCGGTGGACTCGCTACGGGTGGTGCAGGTCTAGCCAGGTCAGCGGGTGTTAATACTTTAAAGCAGGCAATCACTCATGGCGTTACATCCGGCGCTAAAATTGGTACGGCAGTAGGAGTCGGCAATGCTGATCAAGAAAATTTCTTTTCTCAAGGTACTGTAGAAGAAGGATTTCAAGGTACATTAACTGGATCATTATTCGGCGGATCATTCCCGGTATTTGCAAAAGCAGTCGTTCAGTCAGGGAAGTTAATACCCAAAGAGTTACCCGCTAAAATGCTCGAATCTGCGCTTAAATTCAAACCATCTTTAGGTCAGAAAGAGCGCAAAAGAGCCACAGAGACAGCCCTAAGTGAAGGTATTATGCCGACTGTTCGGGGATTGGAGAAAATAGCTCAGAAAATTACAAAACTAGACGCTGGTTTAAATAAAATAATTGACGATGCGACTTCAAGTGGCTTGTTAATACCAAAGAAAGCATTATTCACAGAGTTGAAACAATTAAGGCGTGATTTAGGTGGTGCTAAATTAGATGCCGCTGGCGACTTGGCAAGAATTGATAAAGTGGCGAAGGCTTTTGATGAACAATTAAAAAGTATAAATAAATCAAAACTTACTCCGAGAGAGGCTCAGGATTTAAAAAGGTCGGCATATCAGAGAATTAAATTTGATGTGAGTCAGACCAGTGCTAACTTTGCGGAAACCGAAGCTAAAAAAAGTATTGTCAGGTCTTCGCGTAAATCACTTGAATCCATTGATGACAATGTTAAGGAAATAAATAGGAGAGAAGGGAATCTATTGCAACTAGGTGAGGAACTGGAAAGCGTAGTAGGCAGACTTGATAATAGAAACTTTATAAGCCTGGATACGGCGGCGAAGATCGGCGCAGGTGCGGCTACAGGCTCTCCAGTTGGTTCTGCTGTAGGTACAACTGCGGCTGTTGTGGGCAATCCCAGAGTTAAAGCCAAAACAGCTTTAATACTTCATAACTTACAAAAAGCAGCAGAAGTATCGAAGAACTCAAACTTGTCGGGTGGTGCTTTGACGGTAATATCAGAGCTAACGAATAATATTGAAGATTTATTACAATCGCAATTAGATAATTAACTCTTTTTCTTATAGTAATCTATTATTCTTTTTTCTTGTTCGGGCGTGTTTTCTTTACCGTCACCAAGGCAAGCTAACCAGTCAATTAGTATATATACAGCTAGTCCAGCAAAAAACAAAAGTATGAAAGTTCCCATTTAATTATCCTCTAAAGATATAAACGATTCCCACATCGGCGCAGTTTAACACAACATTATGAATAATTTAATATGAGCCAGTTATTTGACGAAGCAATCCAGTTCACGGATGAAACCACAGGACAATTACTTATCGGTGGGTTTTTATATATCGGAGTCGCTGGACTGGATGCCAAGCTAAACCCAAAGACCATCTATCCAGATCGGGAATTACAGGGTACTCCCCTGGCTAATCCTCAAGTTATCGGGTCTGATGGTCGAGCAACCAATAAGATTTGGCTGTCTGGGACTTACTCCTTCAAAGTCGAAGATTCGGCCAATGTCCAGAAATATAGCGAGATACAGAACGGCTTTGAAGAACAGGTCGGCAATACCAAGCTAATCAACGCATTGGGTATTAATGATGTAACCGTCACAGGCTCTCCCACGGTCACCACACTGGTCGATCAGCAAACCTATATCTACACACAGCCAGCCGATAATACCGGCGCTATGACGCTTAAAATAGACACTCTGTTAGCTAAATCGATCAGGAAGGGACATGACCAGGTGATGGCGGCCGGTGATATCAAAGCCAGCCAGAAAATAGTTGTTGTTTATAACTTAACCGATGACTGGTTTGAAATTCAGTCGAATGTATTATCGTCTGTTTTCAGTGGTGGTCTTACTGTAGGCGATAGCGTTTCCGTAGATGGTGTTATAGATTCGACTTCTGGAATAACAGGGTCTATTCATACGGATGGTGGTATAGGTGTATCTAAGAACGCTGTAGTATTGGGTGATATAGTTCTACCAGAAAAAGCCGATCATTCAAGTACACCATCAGCGGGGAATGGTTATCTTTGGGTTAAAAATGATACACCTAATTCATTGGTATATACCGATGATGCTGGAACCGACAGGTTTTTAATAAACAGGGTTAATATATCTCCACCATCTACACCAGATATAAACGATGTAGGTACTGCGGTTGTAAATTGGACAACCGCTAATATTGCTTCATTGAACGGCACTGGTGCAAAAACAGCGATAATAAGATTTTACAGTAGCGTTTCTGACGATCTAGCGCAACAAAATTTATTTTTTAATGATTCTGGACTAACTGGTGTACCTGCTAATTCTAGTCAATACAGGGTATCAACCATATCATCACAATCAGCAACATCATCGGCGAGGGACTCAGGTGAATTTACAGTGCCATTGGACTCAAATCAAGATTTCCAATATGCGATATGGCGGAGCGGTTTAACTGCTAGTGGAGTTATTCAAATCCGTGTTGTCGGTTATTACTTATGAATAATACAATAAGAATAGAATCAAATTTAATGTACTGTGGTTTCACAACAGACTAATGCGCTACCTATTCATACTTTTATTAACCGGTTGCGTAGAAACTGTAGAAGTCCCGGTTCAACTAAACCCTTTTGTCTGTTTTGATGGTTTTCAATGGGACTTAAACGGTTCTGAAATAGTAAACGAGAACGGTGAGCAATTAACATGCCAAGTTTGATAGATGAGAATACCCAATACCTTGACCAGACAACCGGAGAGCTATTGGTCAATGGCAAAATATATATCGGTACACCTGGACTCGATCCAAAGATATTAGCCAACCAGATCACTATCTATTCAGACAGGGCTTTAACCACAGCGATCTCGAACCCACAGATAACCAATGCCAATGGTCAGGCTACGAATAAAATATGGGTGCCAGGTAAATATGCTTTAGCGGTTACTGACTCGGCTGACGTGCAAAAGTATATCAACACGGACAACGGCACATCAGGGATCACCACGCCGGAACAAGTTAATAGCATGGCGGATTTGATAGCCCTCGATACAACCCGTTTTAATGCCGCCAGTCTTATTAGTTTTCATTCAACACTAAACAAGGGCGGTGGTGAGTTTTATTATGACTCGACACAAAGCAGGGCCAATCATAATGGTATCACTATTATAGACCCCACCAACACAGCTAACCTTGCTCTGTGGGATGCTACTGCTCAAACAACGTGGTTTACGGTAGGTACTGGTAGTGGTTGTTGGATGAGAATATATAATGGATCTATTAATGTTTTGTGGGCAGGTTCAAAGTTAGGTTCTTTTGATAATTCAAAATCTATACAGGGTGCTATAGATTATGCAGAGTCTATTGTTTCTAGTGTGAATAATGCGGTGATTGCTTGTGACGTAGATTTACAATTCAGTAGTACACTAACTGTAACTGTATCAACAGAATCAAGAATACCAGACATTAATTTTACTGGAACAATGATATATACTGGTGTTGATACACAGCCTGCAATAGTAATTGGAGAAACTTCAAAAGTCATATTTGAAGCAAATATCAACCTGGCAGTAACCAAGCAAACCAATTCAGATTGGACTCAAGCTGAATGTATCGGGATAAGATTGATAAACGCGAATGCATGCTCAAATATTAATATAAGAGAAGCATCTAAATTTACAGTTGGTCTTGAGTGTTCAGGAAATAACCAAGGTTTTGTTTATAACAATGTATCTTTAGGCGATATGAATGGCAACCAATATGGCGTTGATCTAAAACCCTCTGGCACTGGTTGGGTAAATGAAAATAATTTTATTGGTGGTAGATTTACAGTATTTACTGGAGTAAATAGCACACTATCAAGATATGGCGTCAGACTTGGAGTATCGGGATTAAGTCAGGTTAATAATAATATATTTCTGAAACCTTCATTTGAGTTGAATCAAGCAGATACAGGTGCAGGGAAAACGTTCGGTGTAACGATGTTTGACTCTATACAGAATCATATAATTAATTGTAGGAGTGAAGGCACAGAAGTTGTTGCAGTGTTTGATGCTGGATGTGATGAAAACGAGGTTACTATAGGATATTCTAATTCAACATCACACGCCGTTACCAATAATGGGTTTGCTGGCAATGTAGTCAAATACAGCCGACAAATAGCCGAGTACAATAGTAAGACTATCTTCGAGATTGATAATCTCAGAAATAAGACTGCACTACATAGTGCAGGAATTAATATAACAAGTGGGATGGTTGCTGTAGATACTACCACAGGGGTCTTGAAATATAATGGGCCTACGGTAACTCTGAATGCAGAAGATATCACAATAACATCAGCAACCAGAGCTATGGGTGCTGTAGTAGACACATCAGAAAATAAACAATTTATGATGTCGTGTGGATACACAGGCTCAGGTGGTAGACTATATGTTGTTTGTTATGACGCCAATGATTTATTACTGACAGGGACAGCTCCATCTTATGCTATAGGAAAGTCAAACAATACTTTATCTGTGTCAGGGAATGGATATAGATCAGGATCAGATAGCACATCAAATGTAGTAGTTGAATTTCATGATAATGTTAAAAGAGCGTTTATTGGTATTTCTAAAGGAACCCTAAGCCCACAACTAAACAGTTTTAGAATATCATCCATTGATGATCCTGATTATGTTGTTAAAACTCCAATTTTGGAGAAGACACCAACAGCCTCGATAAAACCTGATTTTGTATATAGTGATGTTATTCCTACATCGGGAACATGGCTACTAGGTGATAGAGTATGGAATATATCACCATCGGTCGATGTTAATAATATGGTTCTTGATCACTGGATTTGCACTGTGGCAGGAACGCCTGGAACATGGGTTGCCCAATATGTATCAACAGTATCTCCAGCTAATTAAAAACAATAGTATTGGATTTGGAAGAAGTGTTAATTAATTGTCTAAATCACAACTAAATAATATAAACAAACAATATTAAATAAACTCACAAAATAATCACGTAGGTTATTGATTAATACCTTGTACCTGGCGCTTAATTCACAGAATAATATAGGGTAAGTATTTGAATTTGGTGGTTTTTAAGGTTGACTTTTAATCAATTGGTCGGGCGTTCGAATCGCCCACGGCCCACCATTTTTCTTTATATCATTCAATGACTTATGTTGTGCGGAAAATTTCCGCACAACTTCATTTCCCAAAAAAGTAACAAAATAAAACATTAATGTTCACAAAATAATTATTCTCGATAAGCCTCAATAGCTTTCCTGATGCCATCCGATACGTTGCCTTCCCCGATATTTTTAGCCTTTTCGGTGAGTCGGTCAGATAGCGAAATATTACGCCGCTTTTGAATACCTTCTTCCTGCCTGGGTCTACCGGCCCCTTCTCTGGGGCCGCCTCTGGTTGATTTCTGATGTGAGTTCATTAATTGCCCTGGTAAGACGCGCTGCTTGTTTTTATACATCGTTTAAAAGAGCTTTCACGTTTTCAACTCCGTTCCATTTTGCTTGAAAGCATATTTTATTCCTTAACACGTAATCGGCTGCACCTTTCATCGCGTCTGCGCTTAAAATACGGTTGATTGCATCGTCTATTCCTAATTTATCTTGCAAGAACGATTTAAAGTCTTTCTGTTTTTTATTAGTTAATTTTTGATCTTTACAAAATGTATCAAATATATTTCTTCTATCAGTAAAGTTAACGCCGCCATCTTTGTCAAAATAAATTTTTTCTTTTACAACTGATCCAGCAACGGGTAATTCGGGTACTCTGACAGCAATAATGTGCTGTGCTCCGGTTATAGTGTAATAATCGCCTTCGTTATTTATCTTTTTTCGATCACGAATTACACGCAACCCGCCAAGCCTAATATCCATCATGTACCTGTTGAGTAAGTACATTTTAGTAAGATCGTCCTCGATAGCATCTTCAACTTTTTCGTAAATAAATTCCCAGAATATTGCATTAGATAGCGAACTATCTTTTTTAATCAACTGTTTAACGCGCTTCCCCAATTCAATAGCTAACTCTTTGTTTTCCATTTTATTTCCTCGTTGCGGTTGTCTATATTTGTTATTATACACAACTAATCTATATATGCAAGGTTTAATACACAATAAATTAAACTATTTCGTCGCTTTAGTTGATTCCGTTAAGGCTCTAACGGAATGATGCCTATTCCTATAGGAACCAAACCGATCAACGATCAACCATTATTGAAGGTTTGTGCAATAGCTTTATTTCGTCGCTTTAACCGATTTTCGCTTGCGGTCATACACTCTGACCATTGATTCCGATTTATGCCCTGACGCTGCTTTTTTGTCACCATCAAAGTCAGAAACGCCTTTTGCCTTGATATCGTGAAAAGTGAAGTCGAATCCCCTGGACGCTTTAATAAATAGCTTATGGAATGCGTCATAACGCACATCAGAGCCTTTGCGGTTTACAATAGGCATCTCAGGAACTCGTATACAGCCTTTTAAGCCCTGTTCTATGGCTTCATCTAGTCTAGGTGATGATAATGTTAAAGCACTGTCAGAACCCTTTAAACGCCTCGTATTAAGCCCTTTATCCTCAATATCCTTTACCCGGGTATCTAATACCTCTGATATTCGCATACGACACAAATAAGCCAATTCCATAGCGACTTTTACCATTGGTGCGGCATTGCTATAAACAGCTTGATATTCTTCATCAGTAACATACCTGGTTCTGGCTTTTTCGGTGATTCTTCTAACGCCTTTGCAAGGGTTCGTGGTTCTGACTTTATCGCGTTCATAACACCAGGCCCATGCCGATGATAGGTAAGCTATCTCTCGGTTCGCTGATATGTTTCCTCGATAATCAAGATATTTGCGGATCACGCCAGGCGTAATGTTTTTAATCTTTACCTGCTTAAATTCCAGTTTGCCGACAGGAGTTGATAGTAGCCGTTCCAAACCTTGCTCTATTTGGCGCTTAGATTGCTTCTTAGCGTGTGAATTGGATTTCAGGTACTCAGCTACTATATATTGCAAAGTGTCCTGAGAACTGCTTGTGAGCTGTTTATAGTGATCCCAAACATCAGGCAGCGACATATTATCCGAACCCATTACAATATCTTTACAACCAGGCGGGCGATAAATTAGCCTACCTCGATTCACATAGACATATTTAGGTAATTTCTGGTTTGATTTTTTACGATTCCGTCCCATCGCCAAACTCTATTATTTGATCTTTGTCTTCCATCATAGCTTTATTTATGGCCTCGATGGTAGTCCTAACCCTGCCTTTTCTGGATTCCATGTAGACAATGCCATTATTATTTAACCAATCCACCAGCGTTTTTTTCTGTCCAGCATCGGCCATTTCCATCAATTCATCCTGATATATAACGCTGTTCACTTTTCCCATCATATCTAATTATCATCTTTTGAAATTAATGCCCGTGCGGTAGGGAACGGGGCTTCACGCGGTTCTGGCCGCGCTCCATTCCTAATTAATGTCATCATCCTGGCCGCGCTCCATTTCGAGCTGACGCGCTTCAAATTCGTCCAGCGCTTTTTTGTGGCGGATGGCCTGGTCGGATTTATTGGCGGGCAATATTTTTTTGCCTTCGCTGTAAACAATCTGCATTTCCTGTGTCGGCTTGGGTCTTTTATTATTCATTTGCTTCCTCCCACGCTGAATCCAGCGGCGTGATAGATTACTTTAATCATTAGGTAGCGCCATTGAGTGCAAAATATTCTCGATATTAATTTTGGCGTCTGGTGAAATAGTCCGCCAGAATAGTTTTAATTCGTGTTCGTTCATTTCGCTGTAGGCTTCCATTGCAGTTTCTTCGGGTTCATTCTGGATAATGTTTGCAACAGTTAGCACGTAATCGATCGCCTCATGCTTCCAGCCTTGAACCATTTCCTGGTGCTTTCCTATCTGGCCTTTCCCAGCGAAACTTTTAATAATAGTTCCCCAGTAGAGTGCTTTTTCAGCGTCACAGTCCAGTAGGTTTGCCAATGCTGCGCCGTTTCTCTCATGGAGTAATTCGTCAATTAGTTTGATATCTTCTTCACTTGGCGCGTTATCAAAGTCAATGCCTTCTTCATGGTTTACATGCTCAATTACTTTCGCCAGCCGTTCGTGTCTATCAGTTCGAGGCCATGTTTTCGAGGCCCGTTTAATAACTGCTTTTTTCCGCATTTCATTCGGGAATGTGTTCCAGGGTGAATACTTCGCGCCATTGCCGGTGGTAGACTTGGACTTCATTTTAATATCCAATAGTTCGGCCTCGGTCATTACTTCGACGAGATAATCCGAATCACAGGTTTTCGCAATACAATAAACTCCAACTATATCGCCTCGATCTTTATCGAACGGGTTTGCTGTGTGAACCGGCGCGGCTGCTGGGCCTTTGTATTCGAATGAGTCTTTATCATAAACAACATCAGCCCGGCACCACATAATTGAACCGGTATCGGTGGCCATTTTTATAAGACCTTTATACGATATATCCAAACAGATGGAGTTATCACGCGGCACCAGATAGGCGTATGCGGTTGCCGGGTTCAAACTAAGCCCGATGGACGCCACATTAATAATCGCGTCCCTCAGCGAACCTGGGTTACCCTGGAACGCTTTTAACGTGTAGTCATTCTTATAAACCGATTGCATGGCAAAATTCGCCTCTGATTTCCAAATTAATGTAGTCTCTGGCGACAACTCATTAATACTGATAAATTGATCTTTTGCGGCATCAATAACCTGTATCGCTTTATTCACTCTGACTCCGGATAACGGTAAACATCAGCAACGCGCCGATGAATTTAAAAATAATAGGCTCGGCACCAAGTGCCAAAACAAGCCCGGTGATTATTACGTAATCGCGGCTCATGCCGAAACTTCGCTATAGGGAACAATCTCGCAGTCTTTCCGATCCGCGTATCCATGTTGCATCCAGTCAAGTTCGAGTTCTGCCGCTTTTTTGGTTCTATACTTAATGACTTTCCGCGTGTTTGAGTCCCGAACGAAGTCATCCTGTTTGAAGCCTTTTATTTTGATGGCAAACATTATGCTGACATCGCTTCGTATCGTGCGATAGCTGCTTGCTCTTTTTCTGCTTCGAGGTCTTCCCAGCATTGTTTCTCGATGATCTGAAATTCATCATCGGTTAGTTTTTCGGTGATATCGATCCCACGCCAAATTACAGCATTAATTTCGATTTCGGCATCGCAACCAGGATGCGCATTATCGCCCCACATAACGCAAGGCTCGCCGGGATAAACGGTGTATTCAACCTCGGTTTCAAACTCAAGATATCCGTTAGTATTCATTACGCGGCCTCGTAGCTGATAGCCAGTAATTTCTGCCGCTTTTCCTTCAGGATATCCATTTTCACCTGATGTTCTGCGCGTTCCTTTTCTTCTGCGTGGTCAATTTCTTCAACCGCTTTTACAAAAACATCATCGATATCAATATCAACGTCAAACTCGACTTCACCAGCCATTATCCATTCTTTTGTATAACTTCCGTGAACCCCGAGATCATCGTATTGCGAAAGCTGGAGACAATTCCGACACCCATCACTAAAAGCTATTGGGTCAGTGATATATAAATACTGTTTTATTTTCATTTTCCGCTCCTGTGTATTTGAGTATGGGTTAAATATACAGTACGTATATAACCAAGTCAATACAAATCGTATAGAAACAGCGTAAATATTTAATTAATAAAAAATAAGGAAGGGTTTACTCAGGATCGGCGAGCGTTTTTAATAAACGTAATGCTATTTCTTTTTTATCTTCTGGTAGTTGCTTAATTATTGTTAATGCTTCTATTTGTTTTTTGTCACTAATGAACACCGCGTCATCTCCTAATAGTTCGGATACGGATAAATCAATCATTTTTGCTATCTCCTTTACCTGATTAATACTAGGCTCTCTGGCTCCGTTTAGGTAATGCGACGCCGCGCCTTCGGTTACATTTAATACAGCGGCCAAATCTTTATAGACATAACCCTTTCTTTTTAACCCTTGTTTTGCTCTATCTGTCCAATCGGCAGCCATATTATCAATCTCTATATTTTATTTGCGAGAAATAGGCAGTTAGTATAAATAATACTGCCCTGGCTGCTGGATACATATTGTATAGAATAATACTTGACTTGTATATATACGTATCGTATAGTTCGTTTATGAATATAGAATTTGAGAAATTTATCGAAATGGCTGGCGGCACAGTAATAGCCGGGAAGATTATCAATTGCACGATGGGACAGATATCACATATCCGAACTGGTAGGCGTGATGTATCAAAAAATGTCGCTAAGTTAATCATTGATAAGTACCCCGAGTTATCACTAGAAAAACTACTTTTCCCTGATGGTGAACAAGCCGCATGATTTCCATGCTCCAACAGCAAGCCCCCTCCTCATGTGCTGTTGGTTTATTGCGGGGTAGGATAACTACCTCGCTTTTTTTTATACAGATTAAGTGCTTACAAGACCATACAAGCATCTTGAGGGTACTTGTATGAACCAGCAATCATTGTTCCATGAAGACGTTTACGAGGCGCTCCAGACGGACGTACAGGCTTGCGGAGGTAACAAGGTAGTGGGCTCACTGTTATATGCCGAAATGCCGCCAGACAAAGCAGGAGAGAAGCTGGCGCGGTGTTTAAACCAACACCACCAGCAAGAACTAAAACCTGACCAGGTTAGTTTAATTATCAAACAGGCGAGCAAGGGTAATTCATTCGCCACTATTTATTTTATTTGTCAGGAAGCGAATTTATCGCAACCAGAACGAATAGAGCCCGAAGACGAAAAAGCCAAACTCCAGCGCGAATTTATCCAAATGGGTGAGTCTATGAAAAAAATGCTGGAACAGATTCAGCGGCAAGAAACTATTAAGGCGGTCGTGTAATGGGTGCTGTAACTCATATCAAAACCGGCAAAACATCGGTTAATTTCACGCGCCATAATGGGTTTTATCTCATCGAAAAACGGCTACCAGGAAGTAGGCCGCAGATCATTTATTTGACGGAACAAGAGGTTAAAAATTTCAGTGAGTACGTCAATAAATGTCAGCCGAAACACTCCTAAACCATCTCTCTAAAGTACGTCAAAACGGCCCTGGTCGATGGATGGCTTGTTGCCCTGGGCATGACGATCAATCGCCTTCATTAAGCGTTAAGGAAGAAGCTGACGGACATACTTTGATCCACTGTTTCGCGGGTTGTTCTCCAGAAGAAATAATGGGGTCAATGGGCCTGCAAATGTCCGATCTATTCCCTGAAAAAGACGCGCATAGCTTCAATGACGATCCACATAAAAACCAGTCCCAAAAGCGAGAAACCAGGCTGGAAGAAGAAAAAAATAACCTTGAATTTCGACTGATGAATTACATCAGCATGATAAAAAACGGTCATAGATTTAGCCCAAAAGAGGACGAAGAAAACAGGCAGAACTTCAACCGATTGCAACAAATTAAGGGATATTCGGCATGAAATATACCGTTAAAAACTGGAAAAATTTCCAACAATACAAGGATGACCGGCCTCTACATTGGATAAAACTACACACAAAATTGATCAATGACTTCAAGTTCAATCAGCTTTCTGAGTTATCGCAACTACATCTGATAAAACTTTGGTTATTAGCAGCAGAGAAACATGGAGAGATAGAAGGCGACGAGGCTTGGTTTGCAAGGCTCTTAGGCGCAAAAAGGATTCATTTGGACGATCTTGTACGAGCAGGATATTTACTCCGTACGAAACCGTACGAAACCGTACCTAGAGAAGAGAAGAGAAGAGAAGAGAAGAATATTGTTGAGCTGAAGCCCAACGGTGCCGAAATAGTATTTGAATACTGGAAGGAAAAACTAAAACACGACAAGGCTGTTTTCGATATCAGCCGTAAACGGATAATTAACAAGGCCTTGGAATCTCACACGGTTGAGAATTTAAAACTTGCAATCGATGGGTGTTCATCTGATGAATGGCACATGGGTAAAAATGACAGGGGTAAGGTTTACGATGGCGTTCATGTAATTTTTAAAGATTCGGACAAAATTGAAGGATTTATCAATGGCAGATCAGTTCGTGTATTCGGGGACGGTGCGCTATGAATATCTTGCCGAATAATTTAAACCTCGAAGACTTTATTGGCGTTCAAGAAAGCCAGCATGTGAGACCTCCGACCGACTTCAAAAATAAAATTATTGACCGCATAAAAAACGGGTTCCGAGTCGAGGGTGAAAAATTGCCGTGGTACAAAACCTTCGACCTTGTTCGTTTGAGACCTGGAGAAGTTTCGATCTGGGCGGGAATTAACGGGCATAAAAAATCGATGCTTCTCGGCCAGGTTTTGCTCTGGCTTCCGGCGCAAATAAAAATACTAATCGCGTCTTTGGAAATGAAACCCGAAGCAACCCTGGAGCGAATGGTAAAACAATCACTGGGCAGCAATAAACCGGATGAAAAATACCTCAACCGTTTTTTCGACTTAACCGAGAATATATGGCTTTACGATCAGCAGGACTCCGTACCTTCTGACCGAATTTTAGGGTTAGTTGGATACGCGGCGAAGGAATTAAAAATGCAACATATCGCGATTGACTCGCTGGTGAAATGCGGAATTTCGCTTGACGACTTCACCGCGCAAAAGGACTTTATCGATAAATTATCCTACATGGCCAAAGCGTTCAACGTGCATATTCATCTCGTTCACCATGTTCGAAAAGGCAAAGACGAAAAAGAAAAATTATCAAAAATGGACGTGAAGGGCGGCGGCGAGATAACCGATCTGGTTGACAATGTTTTCCTCGTGCAAACCAATAAATCGAAAAAAGAAAAATCAGAACAAAATAAACCGGTCGATAAATTTGAGCCAGACCAAACACTAGAGGTTTGCAAGCAACGGCATGGCGAATGGGAGGGACAGATTGCATTGTGGTTTCGTGAAAACGGGCTTCAATTTGTCGGCGGCCCTGACTCGCAAAACCTAAGCTGGCGCTTCGAAACTCAATACCCGCAAGGTGGCTACCAATGAACCAACACACTGCAATAGACCTGTTTAACTTCAAGCAGGGTATGGACAGGTTTTTAGTTAAAGACCCATTGACGGATATGCAGAAAAAAACATTGCAGTTATTAAAAACCGGCATATCTGAAAAAGAAGCCTGTGAAGTTTTGGGTTTAGGCGTTTATGCGATTCGTAGTCGCGCTGCGACTTTGCGGGAAAAAGGGTGGCTGCGGTGAAACTACCCAAATACGTTCGGAAGTTTAAGAAACTCAAGCGCGATGCTTACGCGAAATTTGTGGGCGTTCCGAATAGAAAACCAATGGCGGCACCAACCGAGCGGTTTAAAACAACAGCGTTTATCCGGTGGAACAAATGACCGAAGAAGAAAAATGCCCACTATGCGGCGGCAAGAACCCTGAGTGTTTTCTGTGCGAGCAAAACAGGCAAGAGCCGAAACGCGAAGAACAGAAGCCGCCGAGCTTGATTCCCGGGCCTCGGTACGATGAAGACTATAAAAAATGAAATGGTCACTCATCAAATGCAAAAGCGGCCAGAGTATCAGTTCAGGCCCGTATCGTATCCACAAAAGCCTGGATCGATATACAGCCTATCGTGTCAATCCTTTTGAAATATTCGGTGTTTTTAAAACAGCCAAAGGAGCAAAGGCGCGGTGTCTGAAATGATCATCAGGTCGTTGTTTGTCGCGCTAATACTAACGCTTATTTTTGCGACTGGATTTTATACCGGAGCGGGTATGAAGGAACTATTGGTTTGTACGCAGAACGATTGCTGGATAATTAAATTCGGAGGAAATGATGAGTTGCGTAGTTTGCGGTAAGAAAAAAAGGGACAGGGCTAAAACCTGTTCTAATGAATGTCTGTCGAAATTAATGAGCATAATTCGTACCGATACGCCATGGTCAACCAAACCCAAAAAGGTTGAGTATGTGCCGAGTCCGCTTGACTTGTTTTTAAGGAGGTCTATATGAACACGGCTGAAAAACTGGAAGTTATTAATCAGGTAGTGACCGACGACTACTCGATATACAACGCTGATACGGTTGAGATAGCTCAATCATTACCAAGTAATTCGGTCGGGTTTTCAATATTCAGCCCACCATTCGAAACGCTATACACTTATTCAAATTCTGATAGGGACATGGGTAACAGTAGAACATCGGATGAATTTTGGAGCCATTATAAATTTTTGATTCGGGAGCAATTCCGGGTAATGCAGCCAGGTCGATTGGTAGCCATTCATTGTATGAATTTACCGACTTCTAAGACCAATCACGGGTATATCGGTATAAGAGATTTTCGAGGCGAAATCATCCGGTCTTATTCAGATGCCGGGTTTTATTATCATTCAGAAGTTTGCATATGGAAAGATCCAGTGGTTGCTATGCAAAGAACAAAAGCACTCGGTCTATTGCATAAGCAATTACAAAAAGACTCGGCAATGAGCCGCCAGGGAATTGCCGATTATCTGGTAGTGATGCGAAAGCCTGGATATAACGATAATCCTGTAACTGGCCCGTTGAATCATTTTGTCGGCGAAGACATACCACCAAATTTCAAACCGGTCGAATATGACGAATACAGAAATGGGTATATCCCTGAAAATGAAAATGCATCGGTGATAGATATCTGGCAAAGGTATGCATCGCCTATATGGATGGATATCCGACAAACCAATACTTTGCAATACCAAACGGCCAGGGCAAGCGACGACGAGAGACATATTTGTCCGTTACAACTTGATGTAATCGAGCGATCTTTGCAGCTTTGGACTAAATCGGGCGATATTGTCTGGTCTCCATTTATGGGGATAGGGAGTGAGGGATATGTTTCTGTCCAGATGGGTAGGAAGTTTATCGGCGCTGAATTGAAAGCGAGTTATTTTGAATTAGCAAAAAGGAATATGGCGATGGCTAATAAAATTCAGGAGGAGTTATTTTGAATTATTCATCGTTTTTAGATAACAAGGAAATCACATTATTAAAATCAGGTTTTGCTGCTGATGGTAATTTGCCAAAAGCACTAATGCCTCACCAGTTGGCTTGCGTTAAATGGGCATGTAAACGCGGCAGATCGGCTTTGTTTTTAGATACTGGTTTAGGCAAAACTCTATGTCAACTCGCATGGGCTCAGCAGGTATGCGGTCACACTGGCGGGTATGTCTTGATACTCGCGCCATTGGCGGTATCGCATCAGACAAAGAGAGAGGCAGAAAAATTTATGCCGAGATGCCCGGTTAAAGTTGTCGCGAATGATTCAGAAGTTAAAGAGCCGGGAATTTATATCACAAACTATGAAAAATTATCAAAATTCGATGCTGGAATATTCGCCGGAATTGTGCTTGATGAATCATCAATTTTAAAAGGAATACAAGGCAAGTTCAGAAAGCAAATAACAGAATCATTCAAACATACTCAGTATAAATTGAGCTGTACAGCAACGCCAAGCCCTAACGACTATATGGAATTAGGAACACAGTCGGAATTTCTATCAGTTATGTCTCAAGTCGAAATGCTGGCTATGTTTTTTATCCACGATGGGTCTGATACATCAAAATGGCGATTAAAGGGACACGGGAAGGTTAAATTTTGGGAATGGCTATCAACCTGGGCAATCTTTATACGTTCTCCTAGTGATTTAGGTTTTGATGATTCTGATTATAAATTACCTGATATTCATTATCACGAAATAACAATCGAAACTGAGGCTGAAGAAACTCTATTTGTCGAACCGGCGCTATCACTTGTCGATAGAAACAGGGCGAGAAAGGATTCAGTTAATGATAGATGCCAGTCAGCGGCTAAAGTGGCTAATGGATTAGATAATGCGGCGATCTGGTGCAACCTGAATGATGAATCACAGTTATTAAAAAATCTGGTTAATAATTCGGTTGAAGTCAAAGGCAGTGATACAGACGAACACAAGACGAAAGCACTAATCGGTTTTGCTACCGGTGATGTTAAAAAACTGATCAGTAAACCGAAAATAGCAGGTTTCGGCATGAATTTTCAAAACACGAATAATTGTATATTTGTCGGCTTGTCGGATTCGTGGGAGTCATTTTATCAAGCAATAAGAAGACAGTGGAGATTCGGCCAAACAGAAAAAGTAAACGTCTATATCGTATCGGCAGATACAGAGGGCGCAGTTGTCGAAAATATCAAACGCAAAGACGCGCAACATAATCAACTCATGTCCGAAATGATGGGACATATGCGGGAACTCACACAGAAAAACGTACTCGGCGCAGTGGTTGAAAAATCAACGTATGATCGACAAGAAAAAATAATAATACCTGAATGGTTGGTTTCGGTATGAGCCAGTCAAAAAAGCACAGCTTTATTGAGAGTCTTACTAATGTATTTATCGGTTATATGGTTGCACTTTGCAGCCAATTATTAATATTCCCATTTTTCGATATTCATATTTCTTTATCGGATAATTTATCGATTGGCGCATGGTTTACAGTGATATCGATATGTCGCAGTTATGTTGTTAGACGATGTTTTAATAGAGTATCAAGATGAAAAACATATTCTTTTTCATGCTCGCATTTTATCTAATGACCATTATCACTGACAACGAACTAGTTAAATTAATTCGAGATAATTATGAGCAATGCCGGAACGATAGAACGGAAATTATTTATATATTAACCATGCTCAATATCGATTCATCGATCACATGTGAGAGGATAGAAGGATGAAAACATTTGCCGAATGGTTCACTGCTTTTTGTAAATTTTTCGACAGAAAACATGCGGACGAATACGACGATGAAAATTAACGCAATCAAACAACCGGGGGGAATGTTGGAGCCAGCATCAGATATGGACGCCGAACAGATGAATAAATTCAAAACTGGCAATGTTTATGAGATAGAAATGAAATTACCGAGGAACCCACATTTTCACGGTAAAGTATTTGCCTTCTTTCAATACTGTTTCGCGCACTGGAAATCAGACCGGGAATTTATGGATGAAAAAGGTCAGTTTGATTTATTCCGAAAAAATCTAACCGTATTAGCCGGATACAGAAACGAGTTCTACAAGATTGATGGGGCGGTCAGGGTAGAGGCTAAATCATTATCATACGGGGCAATGGATCAGGACGAATTTGAATCTTGCTATCAGTCACTAATACAGGCCGCTATGAGATATATTTTCACGGGTAGCGATGAAGAAACTTATAATAAATTAGTGGGGTTTTTCTAATAAGTAAGCAATCAAAATACACCAGGTCGGCAAAAGGTCATGATTGCCAGATCAGGATACCCGGTGTTTGCAATCGCAACCATGAAACAACGGTATTGGCGCATATTAATGGCGCGGGTATGGGGTTGAAGGCGATAGATATACACGGAGCATATGCTTGTAGCGCCTGTCATGACGCTGTAGACGGTCGAATAAAAACATTCAATAGTTTGCTTGAGTTGAAATATATGCACTTAGAAGGCGTTATACGCACTCAGAGAGCCATGATTGAAAACGGTCTTTTAAAACTGTGATTATTAACATTCCTAAAGCAACGCCGAGCAATAACGAAATTAAAGGTATGCACCATCAGAAATATAAACGACTCAGGAATGAATTCGCATGGCTGGTCAAAGCTGAAACCGACTGGGCTCCGGAATACCCGATTGAACAATGTGAAATTACAATAACCCGGTACGCTTCGAGGTTGTTGGATTGGGATAACTGTTATGGCGGTATAAAACCGTTAATGGATTGTCTAGTTAGTGCGACAAAAGCGAATCCTTCGGGCTTGGGGTTAATACTCGATGATAACCCGAATGTTGTTATCAATTTAAAAATGCAACAGGAGAAATGCAAGCGTACCGAATGCCGTACAGTGATTAAAATTAGCGAGATTAGCTAATGGATATAAGCCCGTATCTGGAAAAGCTGTTGAAGAATTGGGGCCGAGCAGTCCGGTTTAATAAAAGCCCCTGGTATAACTTCAGCCCGTATCTCAAGGAATTTGTCGGCAAGACAACCAGGACGCCAGTCTTTACCGAAGAATTTGACGAGATTGAAGATATCGGTAAATACATAAATACATTCAATGACGATTTAAAAATAGTGTTGATCATCCGATTTGCATGGGCGTTTAAGTCGCAACGAACCAGAGCAAGGGCAGCGAGAATGGAATATTCCGTCTATACAGCCCATTTGCGCGAGGCGATAAAACGGCTTGAAGCCTTTGTTTTAATAGATAAAACAGCCTAAATACAACTATTTGCAAAAAACGAAAATATATGGTAGTTTTATTCCTATGGTGGATTTCTACCCACTAAATTCAATGTAAGATCCTGATTTCTAACGATTTCGGGCTTTTTTTATTCCAGTTTCAACCCACTACCCGAACCCAACAGACCCATACTGACAACTGCGCGGTATGTGGGCGAATTCAATTATGAAAATATCGCAATACTTTGATCGCTCAGAGTTTGCTTGCTCATGCGGATGCGGTTTTGACACAGTTGACGCGGCACTACTCGAAATATTAGAGAAAATACGCAACCATTACGGCGTTCCGGTGACTGTCAACAGCGCGGCCCGGTGTTTAGTCCACAATAGAGCTATCGGGTCGACCGATAGGAGCCAACATATTCAGGGCAAGGCAGCGGATATCGTGGTTGATCACGTACCTCCATTGTCGGTATATACCTATCTGGAATCGCAATATCCGAATTCCCATGGGATAGGCAGCTACGAAACATTTACACACATTGACAGCCGCGACCGGCGCGCCAGGTGGAAAGGATGACTATATTTGCAAAAACGCGTGAAAGTACGACGATGCAACTTTTGATCATTCCATTGGGGTTGGTCTGCTGGAAATACTTTAGCGGTGATATTACATCGGCTACTGAATTTGCCCAGGCTTTCGGTATGCTGATGAGCGTTTGGCTGGCTAGAGAATGGCGATCAAGCCATTACAAGAACAATGCTGACTAAAATAAAACTAATCTTTGCAGCTATTAGCTCTATCGCTGTAGCGGTCTTCTATGCATTCTGGCAGAGCGAAAAAGCAAAGAGGGCTAATGACAGGGCTAACGCACAAGAAGCCGCGAGAGAGGCTGAGAACGCCGCACAGAACGCCGGTTATATTGGTTTGCAACGTGAACAAGATGCTTTGAAAGATAATGAAAAAAATATTGCTGATCGCACTTTTTTCAATAAGCGCTAGTTGTGCGGTTGATACAGTCCCTATCGTGTTGCAGGCTCCGCCCGATATTGTATTACCTGAAATTACCGATGCTGAATTATCCTGTCTTTCCGATCCCGTTTATCGAAAAGTAGCAACCACTATTCTTTATCAAGGAAAACGAATTGAAACCCTGAAAGGGATTATTGAGAGTACGCAATGAGTGAAGAACGGAGAAATAAAATACATCACCCATATGTCACCAGCGGCGTTATTGTATCGATTGTCGGTTTGTTTGTAAGCGGTATAGGTTCATTCAATACATTGGAAACCCATGCTGAGATAAACGCCAGTGACATTGCTCACGAGCGAGAACTACGAATTAGCCAAAATAACAACGTCAAGGAGAAACTGGACGAACTTAAGCAGGACTCCAAGGACTTGAAAAAAGATCTCAAGGAGTCAACGGACGAGATAAAGAACCTCATTAATGAGCTACTTTTACGAGAGAGCGAATGAAATATATCATCGCACTATTAATATTCAGCAATGCCTATGCCAGCCAGTCAATATATCCGGATAATTTGGTCGAAGGTATTTTTCTGTCAAAAAACGGCAGCGGTGCCGTTATCGCTTGTGTAAAGACTGAACCCAGTCCAGAAAACATAGAGCATAGGGAAACGCCGATGCAATGCCATAAATTCTATAAGTCCGACTATTTCGATTGTATCGGAACGGTATACAGAGAATTAATTTGCAAGGAAAAAGTCGGTATATGAGGTATCTCATTTTACTTATTCTGGCGTTACCCGTTCATGCTCAAGAATTTGGTAATGAGGTTTACTACTCAAATAGCATTTGTGCGAATACCCATATCATCGGTGGCAATCCAAAGTCTAAAATAGAATTACCGGATGAAAAAACCAGGGTTTATCCCGACTGTGAAACGGATACCCATGTATTCGAATTTGATTGGGCGGTACGGAAGAAAATGTACGAATGTGCCGGGCAGGCTATGTTCTATGCGGCGCTGACCGATAAATATCCGGTTTGTTTTCTATTAATCCGAACCGATAAAGAAGAAGCATTTGCCAAGGCGCAAAGTGAATATTTCAGAAAAATGAATATCGGCTATTTATATCTTCGAGTTCAGCCGAAAACTCCATAACACGATGAACACTAAATTAATCAGCTCGTGAAGGTGCGAGCAACCCTAATTTCAACCAGTCCGTAAAGGTGCGGACAACCTTTAGAGGACAATATTATGTCATTAACCAACCAGGCCGAGCTTGATCTGCTCGATTTATATTTTACCAATG
>CAZYYM010000031.1:0-33765 GCA_964651385.1 uncultured Gammaproteobacteria bacterium
ACCATATAGGCATGAACATAATCCATACCATGTCCTTCGGGATTATTCCCTACCATTGATTGATAAGTCCCATAGTAGTCTTCGATAATTTTACGGCGGTCTTCTATTGGGCGATTACTCGAGAGTCCATTAAAGAATATGCTCTCGTTCCAGCTACGAATGGTTGGAATATATTCTTTGGCAAATCGTTTGGCATCGCCATGCGACTTGAAATTCTCGGCAAACGGGCATTTGACGATGCGAGTTTCAATGTGATTGAGACGCAAGCCAGCCTGATAGACGACCTCATTCGAATCTACTAAAGGTGTCGAAAATTCTTCTATGGAATTGTAATACTGAGGTAGGGTCATGTTTTCGTACTCTTGCCGACTAATACGATTTTGATCGACAAAAGATAGCCAGATGTCATTGAAGGTATCGAACATATTAATGCCCCCGGTATTTCCCAGATAGCGTCCCTGTTCGTCGGTAGCAAAGTTTATCAGCACCAGTTTTCCACCGGGTTTAAGTTCGTGGGCGCGGTGCAATAGAATTTGTCGCCAGTCGCTAGATGCCTGTCGACGAAAAGCCTGTAGCTCGTCACCTTTAGCCCCGACTGCCTGTACGTGATTAGAAATATTACAGATTTTCTGACTAAGCCAGTGCATGGCCGTCGCCGAAAATCCGATATTCAAAGAATTGTCGGGCAATATCCGTCGGTAAAACGATGTCCCCGATACCAGTGGGAAAATATTGGCACGTTCATTGAGATAAGTTTCAAATGGTCCCAGGCCGTAGATATTAGTAAAAAGCGCATTGAAGTCGTTCCGCGGCTGATCGGTATAAATGATACTGACCGGCAAATTCGGCACCCGATTCTGTACAGAATCAATTACTTTATCGATCATGCCGAGAGAAGTGCCGGCATCGGCGCAACCCATATCGGCCAGTGTAAATCCGTTTGCAAAGCTCGGTTCCGGTAATGCCTTTATCGCATCGATCACCAATGGAGTGGCTGCGTCGATGACGTGTTTCGCCCCCACGGTTGCCAGTGAATACAGTCCACCGCCACTCATGGTAATGCCTTCTGACTGTGCATTAGTAACGCCCATCTATAGCCTCTCCACAGGTACGTTCACGGTTTTTTCTTAACAATAAAAGATAACACAAGTCTGGCCATTTTTCCGGCTCCATCGCCATCGCCGAGATTCGCCCTTACCTCAGATAGACCCTGCTTGAGCTGTTGTCGATAGCTTTGATTTTCGAGAATTTTAAAAATTTCGGTGCTAATATTTTTGACATTGGCATCATTCTGGACATATTCCTGCACAATCGGCTGATTCGCGACAATATTGGCGAGACCGATATAGGGGATATTGATTAGCCGGCTCATGATCTGGTAGGACAGCCACGACATCTTATAGATGATACACATCGGTACCTGGAGCAGTGCAATCTCAAGCGTTACTGTGCCGGAGCAGGAAATAATTGCATCGCAACAGGGGATAACATCGTAGATGTCGTCGCGCGTCAGCAGGATATCAATTCCGGAGCGGTTGCATTCCTGTTCGATGGCGTTGAAATTCAGTGTATTAGCCACGGGCATAACAAATACCAGATTTGGATTTTTCCTGTTCATGAATCTGGCCGTATCGAACATCAACGGCAATAGATGGGTAATTTCGTTATTTCGGCTACCCGGAAAAAGGCCAATGACTTGCGCGCCGGATTCTATGCCCATTTCTGATCGCATTTTACTGGCGGAAACACGACTGATTACTTTATCAACCAGGGGATTTCCGACAAAACTAACCGGAATATTGGCGCGCTGATAATAGTCGGTTTCGAATTTGAATATAACCGCCATATGATCAATCAGCCGGCCAATTTTATGGATGCGTTTCGGGCGCCATGCCCAGACCTGGGGGCTGATATAAAACAGGATCTTAATACCGAGCAGACGAGCGTGACGCGCCATTTTCAAGTTGAATTCAGGGTAATCCACCAGTATCAGTAAGTCCGGCCGATCGTCTTCCATGCCCTGTTTGACAATAGCCATGGCCTTTTTGATTTCGCCCCAGTGCCTGATAACTTCTACCAGGCCAACCACGGCGATATTCGACGAATCATAAATCAATTCGACACCGGCCTCGCGCATTGCCTGACCACCCATACCGCTAATCCGGATATCGGTTTCAATCTGCATTAACTGCTCGACAAATTCGGCGGCGTGTGCATCACCGGATGATTCACCTGCCAGAATCATGACATGTGGTTTTGCCATCAGGCCGACAAGATGGCCTCGCAGACAGTTTCGATTTGCTGGACAGTCATTTCGGGAAAAATCGGGAACGACAGGCATCGCAAGGATGTTTCCTCGGTTACAGGCAAGGAAGGCTGCTCAGTATCAGCAAACGCTTTTTGTTGGTGTAAAGGCACGGGATAGTAGACCGCACAGGAAATATCTTTGCCAACAACCGCTTCACGAACCGCATCGCGGCCATCGCACAACACCGTATATTGATGAAAGATGTGATCGCGGTCGCCGGGAATCTCTGGTGTTTCAAATCGACTTGCTTCGAGCAACCGATTGTAGGTTTGAGCAACCCGCAATCGATTCGCATTATAGTCGTCTAAATGCCTTAACTTAACGCGCAGAATTACCGCCTGCAATTCATCGAGACGGCTATTGAAACCGATCACATCATGGTAATACTGCTTGCTGCTACCGTGATTACGATATTTGCGAATCGTATCGGCGGCAGCATCGTCGTTGGTGGTCACCATGCCACCGTCCCCGTAACACCCGAGATTTTTGCTTGGGAAAAAACTGAAAGTACCGGCAATGCCAAAGCTGCCGGTTTTCTGACCCTGGTAAGCACTGCCGATAGATTGTGCACAGTCCTCTACTATGGCCAGATTGTGGTCCCTGGCTATGGCCGTAATTTCATTCATGTTGGCAGGCTGGCCAAACAGATGGACGGGTATAATGGCGCGGGTTTTATCGGTAATGGCTGATTTTATCGCATCCGGATCAATGTTCAAGCTACCCGGCAATATGTCGACGAAAACTGGTATAGCACCGACATAGCGAACCGCTTCGGCGGTGGCAATAAAGGTAAAGGCAGTGGTAATGACTTCATCACCCGGTTGAATTCCGGCAGCCAGCAGCCCAAGGTGCAAGGCATCAGTGCCATTCGCGCAGCCAAGTGCGTGCTTGACACCAAGGTATTTGGCACATTCCTGTTCGAATGCCTGAACATTGGGGCCGAGGATGTACCGGGTCTCACTTAGCGCTTGAATTATGTTGCTGTCAATTTCAGATTTGAGAGATTCATATTGACCCTTCAGGTCAACCATTGGGATGCTCATAGTTTTCTCATAATAAGTGAAGTGATTTCGATGGCCGTTTCTAATGCCCGTTTGCCTGCTTCGCCGCCTACCTGGGGCTTCCCGCCCGTTTTTACTGCGTTAACAAAATCGAGCACCTCTAGATTCAGCGCGTCGTTATCCTCGAACGTACGTTCGTGATGTTCGACATTCTTGAAACCGGCTTCATTATCGGTTTCGCCTTTACGGTTGATTGCAACAATTTTATTCTGGAAATCTGCCGATAAATAGGCATCTTTATGAAATATGCGAAGCTTGCGCTCACGTTTCTGGCTGATGCGATTTGCAGTGACGTTGGCGACACAGTTATTTTCAAACTCGATGCGTGCGTTTGCGATGTCGATGGTGTCGGATAAAACCGATATGCCGCTGGCAGAAATTTGTCGAATCGGGCTGTTGACCAGGTCGAGAATGATATCGATATCGTGGATCATTAAGTCGAGAATGACGCTGACGTCAGTAGCGCGCAGGCTAAAAGGCGCGAAACGAGTTGATTCGATAAACTGTGGTGTGTCGAGTTCCTCTTCGACAGCGATCATCACGCTGTTAAACCGCTCAATATGGCCGACCTGTAATACGACCTGCTTACGTTTTGCAATTTCAATGAGTTCTGCGGCTTCTTCACCCGTTTCGGTGATAGGTTTTTCGATTAAACAATGAATTCCTGCTTCCAGTATCTCGCGCGCAATTTTATAATGCTGACTGGTCGGCACGACAAGACTGACAGCATCAACCAGTGCTAAAATATCGTGGAAATCGGTATAAGCCCGGGCACCGTATTTATGGGCGATTTCAGTGGCTACATCAAGATTGACATCAACTACAGCGACGAGTTCACTATCAACGCAGTCAGCATATTTATCCGCATGCCATTTGCCGAGATGGCCGACACCGACAACAGCAACTTTGAGTAAATTTGACATAGTGAAATCAGGGAAAAATAAACGGCGCATTATATATGCATGACTCCCCAATTGCGATGATTATAGCGGGCGTCGATGAAGCAGGTAGGGGCCCGTTGGCCGGTTCTGTTGTGGCCGCTGCGGTGATTCTCAATGACAATTATCCCATTAAAGGCTTAACCGATTCGAAGCGGTTGTCGACGAAAAAGCGTCGTCTTCTGGAAGTTGAAATCAAGCAGAAATCACAGGCCTGGTCGGTGGCGGAAGCGAGTCATCAGGAAATTGATGAAATTAATATCTTACAGGCCAGTCTGTTGGCGATGAAACGAGCAATATTGCAATTAAAAACCCGTCCCAACAGGGTGCTCATCGATGGTAATCGGGTACCGGATCTTCCAGGTTTTGAATTGCAGGCTATCGTTAAGGGCGATCTCAGCCAGGCCTGCATTTCTGCCGCTTCGATTATTGCCAAGGAAACGCGAGATCGGCAAATGCTCAAACTGGATCGCATTTATCCGCAGTATGAATTTGCTCGCCATAAAGGATATCCGACAGAATTGCATCGTGAAATGCTCAGGCGACACGGCGCCTGCCCGGTGCATCGGTTGAGTTTTAAACCGGTTCGCGAGGTGGTGTAAATGGCCAATCAATTCGTTCATCTGCACCTGCACTCTGAATTTTCTCTCCAGGACAGCACTATTCGCTTAAAACCGCTGATTACAGAAACACGCAAGCGCGGCATGGCTGCAGTTGCGTTGACCGATCAGTCGAATTTGTTCGCCATGGTGAAAATGTTCAAAACAGCCATCTCTAATGGTGTTAAACCGATTTTTGGCGCCGATGTCTGGATACATCACCCTGATCGCAAAGACTCACTGAGTCGTCTGGTATTGTTGTGCATGAACGACACGGGTTACCTGAATTTAAAGAGGCTGGTATCGCGTTCCTATCAACAGGGACAGCTGGCCGATCGACCTACTATTGATATCAACTGGCTGGAAAATGAGGCCGAAGGGTTAATTGCACTATCTGCCTGCCTGGAAGGGGATATCGGTCAGGCAATAAAAAAGCAAAAGGACGAGCTTGCAGAAGATTACCTGAAACAATGGCAATCGATTTTTGGCGAACGTTTTTTCCTCGAATTGCAGCGTACCGACCGCAGTCACGAAGAACGCTATATCAGCAGAGCCATTAAATTCAGTCAGGATTATTCGGTACCTGTGGTTGCCACCAATGACGTCCGATTTTTAAATGGCGACGAATTTGAAGCCCACGAAGTGCGAGTCTGTATTTGTAGTGGTTTTACATTGGATGATCAACGGCGCCCAAAAAACTATTCAGCAAAACAATTTTTACGCAGTAACGAGGAAATGCTGGCACTGTTTGCCGATATTCCCGAAGCCATCGAGAATACCGTCAATATCGCTAAAGCCTGCAATGTGCGCCTGCAGCTAGGTGAAAATTTTCTGCCGGATTACCCGGTCCCGGATGGCTATGATGTTAATGGTTACTTCCGCCATGTCTCCAGGCAGGGGCTAGCAAATAGACTTGAGTTTTTGCAGGAACAATGTGCCGATAACGAAGTAATTGATCGGCAGCCCTATCTTGATCGTCTGAGCCTGGAACTCGACGTTATTATTCAAATGGGTTTTCCGGGTTATTTTCTGATAGTCATGGACTTCATCGATTGGGCCCGGCAGCACGCCATTCCAGTTGGACCGGGTCGTGGGTCGGGTGCCGGCTCACTGGTGGCTTATGCCTTGAAAATAACTGATCTCGATCCACTCGAATACGAATTGCTTTTTGAACGCTTCCTCAATCCTGAACGGGTGTCCATGCCTGATTTCGATATCGATTTTTGTATGGATCGGCGGGACGAGGTTATCGAATATGTCGCCGACCATTATGGCCGCAATCAGGTATCTCAAATCATTACTTACGGCACCATGGCCGCAAAGGCGGTTATTCGGGATGTCGGCCGGGTCATGTCACATCCTTATGGATTCGTTGATCGAATCGCCAAGCTGGTACCCTTCGAAATCGGCATGACTCTCACAAAGGCACTCGAGCAGGAAGAGGCATTACGCGAGCTATACCAGCAGGAAGAAGAGGTCACCATGTTGATCGACATGGCGCTATCGTTGGAAGGGCTGACACGAAATGTCGGTAAACATGCCGGAGGTGTTGTTATATCACCCAGCGACTTAACCGATTTTACACCGGTTTATTGCGAGCAAGGTGGCGCGGGACTGGTATCGCAGTTTGATAAAGACGACGTCGAGGCGGTTGGCCTGGTCAAGTTTGACTTTCTTGGCTTGAGAACGCTGACGATCATCGATTGGGCGGTGGCATCGATAAACAAAAGCAAGGAAACCGGCAAACTGGAAATTGAGCGTATTCCTCTTGATGATCAAAAAACATTTGATTTGTTGAGAGAGTGCAAAACCACAGCGGTTTTTCAACTTGAGTCTCGCGGAATGAAGGACTTAATCAGGCGACTAAGACCGGATACCTTCGAGGAAATCATCGCCCTGGTGGCATTATTCAGACCGGGCCCATTACAGTCGGGCATGGTTGACGACTTTATCAGTCGAAAGCATGGCGCAAAGGTCGAATATCCGCATCCGGCATTAGAGCCTATTTTAAAACCAACCTACGGTGTTATTCTCTACCAGGAACAGGTCATGCAGATTGCCCAGGTGCTGGCCGGTTACACGCTCGGTGGCGCCGACATGCTACGTCGCGCGATGGGTAAGAAAAAACCCGAAGAAATGGCAAAGCAACGTGCGATATTTACCGATGGCGCAGTTGCCAACGGTGTCGAGGCGAGTAACGCTACCTATATTTTCGACCTTATGGAAAAGTTCGCCGGTTACGGTTTTAACAAATCACACTCCGCTGCCTATGCCCTGGTGTCCTATCAGACTGCCTGGTTAAAGGCGCATTATCCGGCCGAATTCATGGCGGCCGTGCTATCGGCGGACATGGACAATACGGACAAGATTGTCACGTTAGTCGATGAGTGTCGGGAGATGAAACTCGATATTTTATCACCCGATATTAATCGCTCCAGCTTTCAGTTTACGCCTGCCGGCGAGGCTGTTGTTTTTTATGGCCTCGGTGCTATTAAGGGCGTGGGCCAGTCGGCTATCGAGTCAATCGTTAGTAATCGCTGTAACGGAGAATATCGATCACTGGATGAGTTTTGCGAAAGAATCGATTCGACGCGTTCAAATCGAAAGGTTCTGGAAGCGTTAATTAAGGCAGGGGCGATGGATTGCCTGTCCGAAAACCGCGCCGCTTTGCTGGCACATTTATCCCATGCGCTGCAGGCAGCGGAGCAGAAGCAGAAAAATCAGGACGCGGGTATGATCGATATTTTTGCCGAATTGGTCGAACCTGAAGGCGTCAACCCATTACCGGAATGCGAGCCCTGGGATGAAAAAAAGCGCTTGATGCTAGAAAAGGAAGCGTTGGGTTTGTTTCTAACCGGACACCCGTTACAAATTGTCCAGAAGGAAGTGGAGCAGATATCATCGGCTAGCCTTGCCTATTGGCTGGATACACTCAATACCGGGGAGAGCCAGAGTCAGGGAGGTCGTTACCGACAAAAAGAACAGCAAACGACGATTTGTGGCCTGGTTGTTGATATCCGTATGAAAAATAATTTTAATGGTCGAGAAGCCTTTGTAACGCTTGATGACCGCAGTGGTCGGGTCGATGTACGCGTATCTTCCAGTCTGTTGCAGGAAGTTGAAGGTCTTGTGCAGAAGGACTTAATCTGGGTAGTTGAAGGTGGTATTGCATATGATGATTTTAATAGTGGAATCAAACTACGTGCTTCCAGGATTATGTTATTGGATGAGTATCGTCAGAATAATGCGCGGGCATTGCATATCAAGCTGAATGGGCAAGGTGGCGCCGAGCTCGACAAATTAATTGAGTCATTAGATCAATTTAAAAGCAAAACTGATATGCCGTTGGTTTTCCATATGCAATCCGACGGCTATGATTATGAATTGAAAACAAACGGTCAATGGTCGGTATCTGTAACCGAGCAATGTCTTTTGTCGCTGGGTAAATATCTGAAAAGTGAACAATTTTATGTGGAATATTGATGGCTAGTGGTTGGTTTGTTGAGGGTGTAAAATGCATTCGACCAAAGAGAGAAAACAAAGACGAAAACCTAAGGAGAATAATCATGATGAAACTCGCTTTCAGATATGCACTCGTTTTAACGTTTGTTTCAATCCTTATAGCCTGCGGAGGTGGAGGCGGAGGCGGGGGTGGTTCTACGGCGATGCCGGGCCTGCCAAAAGATGCGACGACCATCACAGCCGCTAATACATCCACTATTGCCCGGTCGGCGATTGACAATGTCCAGTTAGACGACGTATTTACCAGTTTTCGTCAAGAAGTTGAAAAATCCTCTGCAGGAAAAGTCATACAGCTTGTCGTCGATCAGGCGTTCGACCATTATCTGCCTTCCCGCTCTATCGCGTTACGCACCGAAACTCAGCCCTGCGGCAACAGTCAGGGTTCGATTACTGTCAATGCCAACGAAGCACCGACTTCGGCAACCGGTTCGATAATTTTTAATGCCTGTAATGTTAGCGGCGTAGTCGTAAACGGCAGCCTTTCGGTTAGTGCAAGCTTTAGCGATTCGACGGGCGCTTATAGCATTAGCGCCAATGGAAGTTTGACATTCTCGGATGGCCTCGACAATGCCGCGATCGGCATGAATTTTAGCGAAACCGGGAACGATATCTCTGGCAGCTATAGCAGCACTATCAGTCTTTCTGTATCGGATGTACCCGGTGCAAACTTTTTATTGACCACGACCCAACCGATCACCGGTGTCTTTTCCGATGTCTATAGTGGCGAAATACTAGTTGAGGGTGCAGCCGGCACCAGGCTTAGAATTACGGTTATCACTACCAATCTAGCGGACGTATATCTGGACGATGGCAGCGGCACATTTGTATACCACAGTACGATAAATGTTTAGCATAAAAAGCGAAAAATACTCAACCCAGGCCCCGATCAATTCGGGGCTCTTTCACACCCCAAAACACATTCCATTCTCGGCTAATGAATCACTCATCAAATAAAGAAACACATCCTGATGAATTTCAGGTGTAGGCAGCGTTTCATTCTCGTCTGCCGCGGGAAAGGCACGTAAGTGTAATCCGGTTTTGGTTTTACCGGGATTGAAGCAATTGATATGTAAGTTGCTATTCTGATATTCTTTGGCGATCAAGCTGGCCATCGTGTTGACAGCCTGTTTGCTCACTGAATAGGCATCCCAGTAAGCCCCGGTTTTATCGTCAACCATAAATACAACCGACGCCCGGTCGGATTTCTTTAGCAATGGCAAAACAGATCGAGTCAGTAGATAAGGCGCGTGTAAATTGACTTGATGGACCTGATACCAGGTCTCTGCATCGCTGTGTTCGAAAGGAGTGGGTGCGCCGAGTAAACCAGCGCAATGTATTAAACCATCGAGTCTGCCAAATTCTTTGTCTATGTTTTCTGCCAGTTCTAGATAGTCGCGTTCAGTGGCGCCCGCAAGATTCATTGGGTATATTGCAGGTATCGGAAATTGTGCCTGTTCAATTTCATCGTATAGTTTTTCCACCAGACGCAGATTCTTGGCGAGTAAAATGACTGTAGCACCATGTGCTGCGCAAGCCATCGATACTACTTTCCCGAAGCCACCGGTTGCGCCTGACACTAAAATAATTTTTTCGTTTAAAAGATTTTTATCGGCGTGAAAATCGCCCGGAATTTGAATCATGTTATGACTAGACACGGTTAATTCAGAAATGGATGGGTTAGCAAATCCAGAGGTTGTTGAATGATATCATCGCCTTGCCAGTCGTGCAGGTTTACATTCGGGCCTATATAACCCCAGGCGGCAACTAGCGTTTTCATACCAGCAGCTCGACCGGCAATAATATCGCGTTCGTCATCGCCAATGTAGATACAGTTTTGACAGCTGACCTGCAGCCGCGCGGCTGCCACCTGGAGCGGTAGCGGGTGCGGTTTCCTGTGTTCAAGGGTATCCCCGCAAATCACGACAGGACTTTGTATTGCTAACAATGATAATAACGGTCTGGTTAACCACTCAGGCTTATTGGTTACTATGCCCCATCTGATTTTATGATCATCAAAATAATTCAGTACTTTGCCAAAGTCATCAAATAGCCTGGACTGGTCGGCAATAATGTCGTGATAATGGAGAAGATAACGCTGTCTTAACGATTCGATGCCGCTTTCATGCACATGCTCGTCGAAACCGAGTTTGGTAAGAACCAGTCCTCCCTGTGAAACGTAAGGACGAATAGTTTCCTGTCGTAACCGGGGTAAATTTTCTTCGGTCAACAAGTTGTTAAGCGCTGTACCCATATCCTTTGCGGTATCGATCAAAGTACCATCGAGATCAAACAGAACGGCTTCGATCATAAATGACTACAGGCCATTAAATAATTAACGTCGATATTACCTGACAGTTTATAGTGCCGTGTAATCGGATTGTAAGTCATGCCCGTGGTATCGATCACCTGCAAATGATTTTTTCTAAGCACTGCGGAAAGCTCGGATGGTTTAATAAACCTGCGATATTGATGCGTACCCCGGGGCAGTAAATTGAGTACATATTCGGCGCCTAAAATAGCCAGCACAAATGCCTTGGGGTTTCGATTGATGGTGGAAAAAAATAGATAACCGTTCGGTTTTAACAGTTTAATTGCAGCGGTTATAATCGACTCCGGATCGGGTACGTGTTCGAGCATTTCGAGGCAAGTAATAACGTCAAATTGCGCCGGATGTTCATCGGCAAATTCTTCGACCGGAACTTTCTGGTAGTTCACATCGAGCCCTGATTCGTGTAAATGCATCTTCGCGACTTTGAGCGAGAGCTCAGCCATATCGATGCCGGTTACATGGGCGCCCTTGGCGGCCAGTGCTTCGGCCAGAATACCGCCGCCGCAGCCAATATCGAGTACTTTCCTGCCAATTAGTGCACCCGCATGCTGCTCAATATACCCAACGCGTAACGGATTGATATCGTGTAAAGGTTTAAACTCGCTTTCTCGGTCCCACCAGCGGCTGGCGAGGGATTGAAATTTCTCAATTTCAAGTGGATCCACATTTACATGAGTCATAGCTAATCCTGATTACTCGTTGTTACTGGCGGGGCCATTTTTAGCCCGCCACTGTTGCGCTTTAGAGCGTATTTTATCTTCATCTATAGTGCAAAGTTGAAAGTCACTCAGTCGGCAGTCGCCCGCTATCCAGACATGTGAGACCTGTCTGTTTTGGCTGGCGTAAACAACCTGGGCTGCCGGGTCATACAAGGGCTGTGTATTGAGTGAAGACATATCGAGTGCAATGATGTCGGCCTGTTTTCCGACTTCAATTGAGCCGATTTCATGCGCCAGACCCAGCGCTTTGGCGCCGTTAATGGTTGCCATTTCTATAGTTTGCCGCACATTGCAGGCTCGTGGATTGCCGCTGATACCCTTGGCCAGTAACGTTGCCGTCCTCATTTCTGCTATCATGTCGAGGTCATTATTACTGGCAGCGCTGTCAGTGCCCAGGCAAACATTAGCTCCGCTTTCCTGTAATGTAGCGACCGGGCAGAAGCCACTGGCAAGTTTCAGATTGGATTCCGGGCAGTGAACAATATGAACACCCGCTTCAGCGATACGTTCTATCTCGAGTTCATTCAATTCGGTCATATGCACCGCAATTAGGTTAGGATTGAGTAAATTGAGCTGGTCGAGTCGGTGCAAAGGGCGCATACCGGTATTCTTTTCCGCTTCGGCGACTTCAAAAGCGGTTTCGTGAATATGCATGTGAACTGGCAAATCGAGTTCATTACTGAACATGGCGATTTTTTCCAGTGGTGCGTCCGAAACGGTATAGGGTGCATGTGGTGCAAAGGCCGCGCTAACCAGGGGTAAAGACTTTGTTTCGTCATACACTGCCATTGCCTTATTCAGATATTCCTCCGCATTCCTGGCCCAGACGGTTGCAAAATCCAGAACGATCAAACCAACGACTGTACGTATACCGATTTTCTGGGCCTGGTGTGCAACTACATCGGGATAGAAATACATGTCATTGAAACAGGTGGTGCCCGAGCGAATCATTTCTGCGCTCGCGAGTTCGAATCCATCGCGGATGAAGTCCGAATCTACCCATTGCCCTTCGGCGGGCCAAATATGATTGTTTAGCCACTCCATTAAGGGTAAGTCGTCAGCGAAACCACGGAATAAGCTCATCGACGCGTGGGTGTGGCTGTTGATTAATCCAGGCATTATGACGTGATCTGGCAGCTCAATAATGGTTGCCTCCCGGTAATAATCAAGCTCACGAACTTCGCTAACCGGTAGCAGCTTATGGATTCTGTTTTCTCTGATAACAATGGCATAATCACGTAGTACTTCGAACGTCGCATTGACCGTAATTATCCATTCGGGTAACAAAATCTGGTATTTGATTTTCATAATTGCACCTTACAAGATTTTGAAACACCTGCAAGCACATTTACGCTGATGGTAACGCTGTCGGGTTTAAATGCTCGCTGATTGGTCGGAATCAACCAGTCGCCTTGAAATTCATTCTAAGAAGTTTTTATATTCAGGTAGTGCCGACCACTGGGTTTGTGTTAAAATAGCTCAGATTCAAAATAGATCAATCCAGCGCTAAATCTAACCCCTGAGAATTGAATTTTATGGCTGAAATCGCCAAAGAAATATTTCCTGTCAATCTGGAAGACGAGATGCGCCAGTCGTACCTCGAATATGCCATGAGTGTCATCGTCGGCCGGGCTTTACCCGACGTTCGAGATGGCCTGAAACCGGTGCACCGCCGCGTACTCTATGCGATGAATGTACTCGGTAATGATTTCAACAAGCCCTATAAAAAATCAGCCCGCGTGGTCGGTGACGTGATCGGTAAATATCACCCCCACGGCGATACCGCTGTATACGATACCATTGTGCGTATGGCTCAGCCTTTTGCTATGCGTCATATGCTGGTCGATGGCCAGGGTAACTTCGGTTCGGTAGATGGTGATTCCCCGGCTGCTATGCGTTACACCGAAGTGCGTATGTCGAAGATCGCGCATGAGCTACTCGCCGACCTCGACAAGGAAACCGTCGATTTTAGTCCGAACTATGATGAGTCGGAACACGAACCCGTGGTATTGCCAACCAAGGTGCCTAATCTGCTCATTAACGGCTCTTCGGGCATTGCGGTTGGTATGGCAACCAATATTCCACCGCATAATCTTGCTGAAATCGTTAACGCCTGTATTTTATTGATCGACGAGCCCGATTCTGATATCGAAGCCTTGATGCACTGTATTCCAGGGCCGGATTTTCCGACCGCTGGGTTCATCAATGGCGCACGCGGAATTCGCGAGGCCTATCGTACCGGTAAAGGAAAGATTTACCTGCGCGCACGCACGCATTACGAAGAGGATAAATCGGGGCGTCAAAGCGTTATTGTCACCGAATTGCCATACCAGGTGAATAAGGCGCGACTACTCGAGAAAATAGCCGAACTGGTTAAGGAGAAGCGTCTTGAAGGCATCTCCGGATTACGCGACGAATCCGATAAAGACGGTATGCGCATGGTTATCGAATTACGGCGGGGTGAAATCGCCGATGTCATTTTGAATAATCTGTACAAACAAACTCAGATGCAAAATGTGTTTGGTATCAATATGGTTGCACTGGTGAATGGTCAGCCCCGACTACTCGACCTGAAATCGATTCTTGAAGCGTTTATCGTGCACCGGCGCGAAGTGGTCACACGACGCACCATATTCGATTTACGTAAAGCACGCGATCGGGCGCATTTGTTGGAAGGGCTGGCAGTGGCACTGTCTAACATCGATGAAATTATCGCATTGATCAAGCAGTCACCTAGTCCCGCTGTCGCCAAAGCCGCTTTGCTGAAAAAAGACTGGCCGCCCGGTGTGGTCCTGGATATGTTGACACGCACCGGTGCTGACTCTTCGCGCCCTGAAGACATACCCCCAGATTGCGGTCTGATCGATGACCAGTATCGTCTGACCGAGCGACAGGCTCAGGCTATTCTGGACTTACGTCTGCATAAGTTAACCGGACTGGAACAGGACAAAATCATTTCCGAGTACCGTGACATACTCGATAAAATTGAAGACTTGCTCGATATTTTAAACCGCGACGAGCGCCTAAAACTGGAGATTCGACTCGAACTCGAAACGATACGCGAGCAGTTTGCCGATGATCGTCGGACGGAAATTGTCATCGATCATTCTGATTTGACTGTCGAGGATTTGATTAGCGAAGAAGATGTAGTTGTGACAATATCACATCTGGGTTATGCCAAGGCGCAACCGCTGGAATCCTA
Source organism: uncultured Gammaproteobacteria bacterium (assembly GCA_964651385.1). Classification (GTDB taxonomy): domain Bacteria; phylum Pseudomonadota; class Gammaproteobacteria. The sequence continues at coordinate 14,679 of CAZYYM010000031.1, forward strand.
TAGCGCGCAACGCCGCGGCGGGCGGGGTAAAGCGGCCACAAAAGTCAAAGACGAAGATTTCGTCGAGCAAATGTTTTCTGCCTCGACACACGATACGCTGTTATGTTTTTCTACCCGCGGCAAGGTCTATTGGCAAAAAGTTTACCAATTACCGATTGGTAGTCGTACTGCCCGCGGACGCCCGATGGTAAATCTGCTACCTCTGGAAGAAAACGAACGTATTACGGCTATTTTGCCGGTACGTGATTATCCGGAAGATCAGTTTATTTTCTTCGCAACTGCCAATGGTAAAGTTAAACGTACTCCGCTGTCGAGTTTCTCACGTCCAAGAGCCAATGGAATTATTGCGCTCGATTTACGTGAAGACGATAGCTTGATTGGCGTGCAATTAACCGCCGGCACCTCGGACTTGTTGTTGTTTACCAGTGTGGGTAAAGGCATTCGCATTGCCGAACAGAGTGTGCGCGCGATGGGTCGAACGGCGGCGGGTGTACGCGGCATCAAGGTAAAATCCGGCGATGAAGTTATTTCGTTGATCGCCACCGATGTCGATGAAGGTGAAATTTTATTTGCTACCGAAAACGGTTTTGGTAAGCGCACTCGTGTGCGTGATTTCGCAACTCAGGGTCGTGGTGGTCAGGGTGTCATATCGATTCAGACTTCAAAACGTAACGGTCGCGTGATCGGTGCAATCCGGGTTGCCGGTAATGAAGAGATCATGCTCATCAGCAATGCCGGAACAATGGTACGAACACCGGTTGAAGGTATTTCCACAATGGCACGTAATACGCAGGGCGTCACTTTGATTCGGGTCGGTAATGAGGAAAAGCTGGTTCAAATAGAACCGGTGGCGGCCGGTGTGAATGGAAGCGATGCCAACGATGCGTCTGAACAGGAGTAATAATACCTAAGGGTGCTTATGTATGATTGATAAAGCATTACAGGAATTGCGCGATCAAATAGATGATATCGATAAACGCCTGGTCGAATTGTTTAACCGACGCGCCGATTGTGCGGTTAAAGTTGCAGAAGTTAAACGTGCAGCCAGTGATCACCATAACGATACTATCGATTTCTTCCGTCCCGACCGCGAAGCGCAGGTAATCAAGCGCATTCAATCGTTAAACATGGGTCCGCTGAGTGACGACGAGGTTGGCCGATTGGTTCGCGAAGTGATGTCGGCGTGCCTGGCGCTTGAACAACCTTTAAAAATTGCCTATCTAGGTCCGGAAGGCACTTTTACACAAAGTGCCGCGTTAAAACATTTTGGTCATTCGGTTTCTACCCTGCCCATGAGTAGTATTCCGGATGTTTTCAACGCGGTTGAGTCGGGACATTCGGATTATGGACTGGTGCCAGTAGAAAATTCCACGGAAGGTGTAATCAGCCATACGCTGGATATGTTTATTGACTCCAGGTTGAAGGTTTGTGGCGAAGTTGAGATTCTTATTCATCATCATCTGGTGAATCAAACACAGGATGTTGGCCAGATTAAATATATATACTCGCATCAACAGTCGTTTGCGCAATGTCGCCGGTGGCTGGATCAGAATTTTCCGGGTATCGGAAGAATTCCAGTCAGTAGTAACGCTGAAGCAGCGCGTATGGCGAAGGAAGATGTTACTGCTGCTGCTATTTGCGGTATGCCTGCAGTTGAAGTTTTCGATTTAAAAATCTGTTATGAAAATATCGAAGATTTTGTCGACAATACCACCCGATTTGTGATTATCGGCCATCAGGATGTCGGTCCCAGTGGCAGTGATAAAACTTCATTATTGATATCGACTAAAAATAATCCTGGCGCATTGTTAGGGCTTTTACAGCCACTGGCTGACAACGGCATTAGTATGAACAAAATCGAATCAAGACCGGCCCCAGAACGGAAATGGGAATATGTTTTCTTTATCGATATCGACGGCCACCAGAGTGAAAATGACGTTGCCAGGGCGTTGCTGGAACTTAAACAGCAGGCTGCGCTGTTTAAAGTACTCGGTTCATACCCCAGGGCTTCGCTATAACATTTTATGATTGAAAAACTCGTAATTATCGGAGTCGGCTTAATCGGCGGGTCTTTATCACTGGCGCTTAAGCAGGCTGGTGTCGTCGGCCACGTTGTCGGCTGTGGACGAAATCAGACTAATTTGCAGAAAGGCGTCGATATTGGCGTTATCGATAGTTTTGAATCCTCAATCACAAAAGCGGTCAAGTCAGCGGATATGATTGTGGTTGCTGTCCCTCTTGGTGCCATGAAAAGCACGTTTGAACAAATTAATTCCGGGCTAGGCGAAGGTTCTGTGGTAACCGATGTCGGTAGCGCCAAAGGCTCAGTGGTTCAGGTTGCCAGACAGACGATGGGCGATAAGTTAAAACAATTCGTTCCCGGTCATCCAATTGCAGGCACCGAAAAGAGCGGAGTAGAAGCTGGTTTTGCCAGTCTTTTTCAGGACCGACGGGTGATTTTGACACCAATAGAAGAGACAGATCCGGTATCGCTTCGACAGGTCGATGCCATGTGGCGGCACTGCGGGGCCACAATGGAGTATTTAGGTGTCGATCATCACGATAAGGTACTGGCCGCAACCTCGCATTTACCGCATATGTTGGCTTACGCGATGGTGAATTATTTGTCGAACCTTAACGATCACGATGAGATATTCAGATACGCCGCGGGCGGGTTTCGAGATTTTACCCGCATCGCTTCGAGTGATCCGGTGATGTGGCGTGATGTCTGCCTGTCAAATGGCGAGGCGTTGCTAAAATTAATCGAAGGCTATAAGGAAGAACTCGACATGGTTTCAAGTGCAATAAGGGCAAACGATACCGATAAACTACTCGAGTTATTTGGAAAAGCGAAGTCCGAGCGTGACTCGCTAATCGGCAATTGTTGATGACGTATTTTAACTGTTTGCCCGGTGGCAGTATATCGGGTTCAGTAAGGGTTCCGGGTGATAAATCCATTTCACACCGGTCGATCATTTTATCGTCTATAGCCGAAGGCGATAGCCATATCAGGGGGTTTCTCGAAGGCGAAGATAGCCTGAATACCTTAAAGGCGTTTCAGTCCATGGGCGTTCCAATTGAACGCGAAAACAGCGATATTCTCGTCCATGGGGTTGGTCTGAATGGGCTAAAAGCACCGGGCAAAAAACTGAATATGGGAAATTCCGGCACCGCGATGCGACTGTTGCTGGGTTTGCTGACCGGGCAACAATTCGACAGTGAATTGATAGGTGATGCATCTCTGTCAACCCGGCCGATGAATCGGGTTATCATTCCCTTGAATCGCATGGGTGCTACTATTCAGAGTAACGATGGCGGCACAGCACCACTTAAAATTTGTGGAAGTGCTGGCCTCAAATCCGTCAATTACGACTTACCAATCGCCTCGGCACAGGTAAAGTCCTGTCTGCTGTTGGCTGGTCTGTATGCTGAGGGTGAAACGGTGATTCGTGAACCCGCGCCCACCCGTGACCATAGTGAGCGCATGTTGCGTGGCTTTGGTTGTAAAGTTTTAACTAAAGGAAATGAAATTCGATTGTCAGGCGGACAAGGATTAATGGCCGCCGATATTGATGTGCCGGCAGATATTTCTTCCGCGGCATTTTTCCTGGTAGCTGCAAGCATCGCCAAAGACAGCGAGTTAACTCTGTTACATGTCGGTGTGAATCCGACACGAACGGGCGTAATCGATATCTTACGATTAATGGGCGCCGATATAACCCTGACTAATCAAATGGAAATTGGTGGTGAATTGGTTGCGGACATTACTGTCCGAAGTGCTATTTTGAAGGGAATATCGATCCCGGAAGCTCTGGTACCTCTGGCTATTGATGAATTCCCGGTAATTTTTGTCGCTGCAGCCTGTGCCGAGGGGGAAACGTTACTAACTGGTGCCGGTGAACTCAGAGTGAAGGAAAGTGATAGAATCGAGGTAATGAAAGATGGATTAGTTACTCTCGGTGTTAATGCTGTTGCGACAGTTGATGGTATGCGAATAATGGGCGGGCGAATCGGCGAAGGGCAGATTGAATCACACGGTGATCATCGTATTGCGATGGCATTCAGTATTGCATCGCTTCGTGCTACTGGCCCTATAAAAATCGATAATTGTGCGAATGTGAATACATCCTTTCCCGAGTTTGTCCAATTGGCATCAACAGCAGGTATAAGGATAACAAGCCATGATTAAGTCTGAGCCCTATGTGATTACAATCGATGGACCAGGTGGCTCCGGGAAGGGGTCGTTGGCACTGCGCATTGCCAGTGTGCAGGGTTTCAATTTGCTTGATAGCGGCGCAATTTATCGACTTGCGGCCTTAAAAGCTATTCAGGCCGGTGTTGATTTATCGGATGAATCTGAAGTTCTGTCATCTTTGCGCGAATTCCAGATTCATTTTCAAAACGGCGAAGATCTGACCATTCCGTTCATGGATGGCCTGGACGTATCGAGTCAAATACGGCTTGAAACGACTGGTAACGCGGCGTCAATAGTGGCGCGTTATCCCAGTGTGCGAGCTCGACTGCTGGAGCGACAACGGCAATGTTTTCAACCCCCGGGACTGGTTGCTGATGGTCGAGATATGGGAACTGTTGTTTTTCCGAACGCGAGATTTAAGTTTTTTTTGTACGCGTCGGTCGAAATTCGCGCGCAAAGACGATATAACCAGTTGATAAGTATGGGTATATCGGCTAATATCGCGCAGCTTCAAGCGGACATCAGCGAGCGCGATGAGCGTGATCGTAATCGCAGCGAATCACCGCTGGTTCCCGCCCCTGATGCATTGGTCGTGGATTCGAGTTTACTCGACCTTGATCAGGTTACTGAACTTATGATGAGTCATATCAACGAAGTAACCGAGTAACTGGCCCTTGTCGATGCACTGTTGGCAAGGTTTTTAACTTAAACTTAAGTAATTGAAACGCGATTCTGCGTTTTGTTATTACAAGCCTTTTTAGGAAATTACATGTCTGAAAATTTTGCAGAAATGTTTGAGCAAAGCATTACTCAAATGAATATGCGCGTCGGTGAAATTATCACTGGCGAAGTTGTCGGTATCAACCGCGACGTTGTTATCGTCAACGCCGGTCTCAAGTCCGAAGGTGTTATTCCGGTAGAACAATTTTATAACGAAAGTGGTGAACTAGACGTCAACATAGGCGATTCAGTCGAAGTTGCACTGGATTCGTTTGAAGATGGTTATGGTGAGACCCGTCTCTCACGCGAAAAAGCCAAACGCGCGCGTGCCTGGGCGCGTCTCGAAGAAGCTCAGCAAGCCGACGAAATTATAACCGGTCGTTTTACCGGTAAGGTGAAAGGTGGATTCACAGTCGATATCGGTGAAATTCGCGCTTTTCTGCCGGGATCCCTCGTTGATGTCCGTCCAGTACGCGATACCGCTTATCTTGAAGAAAAGGAACTCGAATTTAAAATCATTAAACTTGATCAAAAACGCAATAATGTTGTGGTCTCGCGTCGCGCGGTGGTTGAAAAAGAATTCAGTGAAGAGCGCGAAAAATTGCTTGAAACGCTTAAGGAAGGCGAACGTGTACGCGGTATCGTTAAAAACCTGACTGATTATGGAGCCTTCCTCGACCTCGGTGGTATCGACGGCCTGTTGCACATAACCGATATGGCCTGGAAGCGCGTTAAACATCCGTCGGAAGTCGTAGAAATTGGCCAGGAAATTGATGTAGTAGTACTTAAATTCGATCGCGAAAAGAATCGCGTTTCACTAGGACTGAAACAAATTGGTGATGATCCATGGGCTAACATCATGCGTCGCTATCCGGAAGGTCAACGCCTGTTTGGTCACGTCAGCAATATTACCGATTACGGTTGTTTTGTCGAAGTTGAAGACGGTGTGGAAGGTCTTGTTCACGTTTCTGAAATGGATTGGACCAACAAGAACGTAAATCCTAATAAAGTGGTCACTTTGGGCGATGAAGTCGAAGTAGTTATACTCGAGATTGATGAAGAACGCCGCCGTATCTCTTTAGGTATGAAGCAGTGCAAGCAAAATCCCTGGGAAGAGTTTGGTGCAACAGCTAATAAAGGCGATATCATTGCCGGTAAAATCAAATCGATTACGGATTTCGGTATTTTCATTGGACTTAGCGGTAATATCGATGGTCTGATTCACCTGACCGACCTGTCATGGAACAAAACAGGCGAAGAAGCAGTACGCGATTATCAAAAAGGCCAGGAAGTTGAGGCCATGGTACTTTCGATTGACCCAGAGCGTGAACGTATTTCTCTCGGTATCAAGCAAATTGAAAAAGATCCGTTTGCAAATTTCATTTCTGAAAAGCCCAAGGGTAGCATTGTTACCGGAACGGTAATATCTGTGGATGCTAAAGCGGCGATTATCGACCTTGGCGATGGCCTTGAAGGTGTATTACGGGCCTCTGAAATGGCGAAAGATAGAGTTGAAGACGCACGTTCTTTCATGAATGAAGGTGATCAGGTCGAAGCAAAGATTACTGGCATGGATCGTAAAGGCCGCAGTGTTTACCTCTCGATCAAAGCAAAAGATACCGACGAAGAGCAGGAAGCTTTGAAAGATTATGCAGCCAGCAGCGGTTCCACTGGAACAACAACCAGTTTCGGTGATCTGCTAAAGGAAAAAATGGATTCATAGGAGTCCTGTTCAGGGCGATTTGAGCGGTCAATTCGCCCTGAATGATCAAAAACCCTGTCAAATATAGTGACTGTAAGTCATTGATTTTGTAAGATAAGTGAAAGTTGCTTGTTAGTAATTTTCCTCTGCTGATTCATACACGGATTTTCAGTGGTTTAGTAATAATGTCGGTATTGCTAAGAATAATAATATCGACATCACAGTAAAATGGGCGTGATGATGAAAGAACCAGACTATGTACCATCTTTAACTAAATCTGATTTAATCGATAATTTGTCCAGAAACCAGGGGCATCTTGCTTATAAAGACGTCGAACTGGCAGTTAAAAGTTTGATTGAAATGATGAGCAATGCCTTGTCGAATGGCGAGCGTATTGAAATTAGAGGCTTTGGCAGCTTTAGCCTGCATTATCGACCACCGCGTACCGGAAGAAACCCTAAATCGGGTGATAAAGTTGATTTGCCGGGCAAATTTGTACCCCATTTTAAACCCGGTAAAGAGTTGCGCGATCGTGCAAACGGTGAAAAGTAAGGGTATTTCTCGCCTTTTAATTCCTTTTTTTCTGTCCGACAGGCTGTCAAACTTTGGATATCTGGCTATTTTTGTTAATTCTGGCTTCGTTAGCAATTGGTTGGGTTGCAGGCCGATGGATGCGCCCCCGTAATCAGTCTTCAAAACTGGCAGAGCAGACAGTAAACTGGTCTGAGTCCTATGCAAAAGGACTTAATTATCTTCTCACTGATGATTCAGATAAAGCCATTCTGACTTTTACCGAACTCGTACAGATTGATCGAGACACAATCGAAATCAATTTCACCCTGGGAAATCTATTCCGATCCAAGGGCGAGGTGGACCATGCGATAAAAATTCACCAGAATTTACTCGCCAGACCCAACTTAACACGACACCAGCGAAATAGGGCCATCGCCGCATTGGCCAATGATTACCTTAAAGCAGGGCTCCATGACCGTGCCGAGAAGCTCTACCTGGAAATGACTCAGCTCAAGGTCGATGATCTAATGGCTTACCAGCGATTGCTCGATTTGTATATCGCCGAAAAATCCTGGTACCAGGCCTGTGAATGTGCCCAGGTGCTGTATGATCGTGGTGAACCCGACGCTATAGTCATTCTCAGTCAGTGCCATTGTGAAATAGCTCAGGCAGCATTCAATAGTGGCAAAAAAAAGGAGGCCAGGCTAAATCTGAATAGAGCCCTGGAGATAGATCACAGTTGTGTGCGGGCCGGTTTATTATTAATCGAATTACATTTAAAAATGGGTGACTATACTGCTGCGAGAAAGTTACTGCAGCGATTAATCAAACTCAATGCGGAATATATGGCGCTCTATATTGATCCGGCCCGGTCAATTTATCTACATGGTAAGGAATCGAAAGTTTACCAAAATTTTTTACAGCATCAGTACGAAATCAATCCTTCCAATCGCTTGGCTATAGCGTTGCTTGAACATTATGTCAGCAATGGACAGGCTAATATGGCACGGGAGTTTCTGGGGAAAATTCTGAAACGTTCACCTTCATTTGAAGCTTTTGACTTTGCATTGGGTTTTCTTAAATCTGAACCCGGACAGCTCGCTGATACCTGGGAGAGTCTTTCCGAATTCCTGAAAAATATGCAGAGTAAAAAAATTGAATATATTTGTTCCAACTGTGGTTATGGTAGTCATTCCATTCAATGGAATTGCCCAAGTTGCAATCGCTGGTCGACTATGAAAGCAGTTTGAAATGTTATGATTCCAATTGATCCGAAAGTTATTGTTGCGCTTGATATGAGTGATGCCTATCTAGCACTCGAGTTTTCTGCAAAAGTCGATCCTGCGCTGTGCAAGTTAAAAGTAGGAAAGGAGTTATTCACTGCTGCGGGACCTCAGCTGGTCGAAAAACTGGTGCAGAGAGGATTTGATATTTTCCTCGATATGAAATTTCATGATATTCCCAACACAGTAAAAAAAGCTGTTATTGTGGCTTCAAATCTGGGTATCTGGATGTTAAATGTCCACGCTAGCGGCGGTTCGGCGATGATGGCGGCCGCCCGCGAGGGTGTTGATATGGCTGGTAATCGACGGCCGTTTTTAATAGCGGTCAGTGTATTGACGAGCATGTCGGATGACGATATGAAACAGCTAAACGTGAATGCCAATGTCGCTGATCAGGTGTGTCAGTTAACCACTCTGGCACTCGAATCCGGACTTGACGGCATGGTTTGTTCGGCACGGGAGGCCGCTGATCTGCGCCAGAAATTTGGATTGACGCCAATTCTGGTTACTCCCGGCATACGACCCGAAGGTACAAGTATCGATGATCAACAACGTATTATGACACCTGCACGAGCACAAGCGGCAGGGGCTAGTTATCTGGTCATAGGACGGCCCATTACACAACACCAGGACCCTGCGGCAGCACTAGCAGAAATCAACCGGCAACTTGAATAAAGCATTTTCTCGTGTCGTGTATACTGTCTAGTTAATGACAGTTAAGGACCGAATCGTTACACTATCGGAACCATTCCAGACCTATTAAAGCACCTAGCTATGGACCCCAATTTTTTAGAATTTGAACAACCAATCGCCGAGCTCGAGGCGAAAATTTCAGAACTTCGCTATGTTACCGACGATTCAGATATCAATATTTCCCAGGAAATTCAAACACTCGAGAAAAAGGTCGAGAGCTTGACATCGTCTATTTTCGGTAAATTAACACCCTGGCAAATATCACAATTGGCACGCCATCCGAATCGTCCATACACTCTAGATTATATAGAGCGACTATTGACTGATTTTGAACATTTACACGGAGATCGCTCCTATGCCAATGACCATCCGATTATCGGAGGAATAGGGCGGCTTGATGGCAAACCCGTAATGATAATCGGTCAACAAAAAGGACGTGATACCAGGGAAAAGGTTAAACGTAATTTTGGCATGCCCAGACCGGAAGGTTATCGTAAGGCTTTGCGATTGATGAAAATGGCCGAAAAATTTAAGATGCCACTAATCACGTTTGTCGATACCCCCGGCGCCTATCCCGGTATCGGTGCAGAGGAACGTGGTCAAAGCGAGGCTATTGCGCGCAATTTATTTGCCCTGGCAGAACTAAAGACACCCGTAATCTGCACCATTATCGGTGAAGGCGGATCAGGGGGCGCTTTGGCGATTTGCGTCGGTGATCGCATTAACATGCTTCAATACTCAACTTACTCGGTTATTTCACCCGAGGGTTGTGCCTCTATTTTGTGGAAAAGTGCGGACAAGGCTTCGCTGGCAGCCGAAGCCATGGGCATTACCGCGCAGCGATTGTTTGCACTCAAACTAATCGACAATGTGATCGAGGAGCCGCTGGGTGGTGCGCATCGTGATTACGATCAAATTTCCAATTCGTTAAAATATAATTTGATCGAAAATATCGATGCGCTCGAATCGGTTAGCATCGATAAGTTATTGGATCAACGCTATCAGAAGTTAATGAGCTTTGGCCAGTATCGCGAAGTTAACTAATATTAACCCGGTTAAATTCCAACGGGATGTCGCCAGTGATACTAAGCGATCAGGTCGACAATATTATCCAGAAGTATGTCGATACGCGTAGCCGAATTGTTCTGGCATTTAGCGGAGGGCTCGATTCCTGCGTATTGCTGAATATACTGGCGAACAGTCAATTTAAACGGAGACTACAGGTATGGCACGTCAATCACGGTTTGCTTGACTGTGCCGGAGACATGGAAAAATTCTGCGAAAAGATTACTGACCAATACAATGTTAATTTCAGAGTAAGCCATTTAAAACTGGACAATAAGCGATCTAATCTTGAAGCGCTCGCGCGTAAAGCACGTTATGCCGAATTCGAAAAATCGTTAAGCAATTCAGATGTTTTGCTTACTGCGCACCATGCCGATGATCTGGCTGAAACTTTATTTCTCAATCTACTGCGGGGCTCGGGGAGTGCTGGTTTGCGGGGTATCGCGAGATGCAAGGTCTCTGGTGAAGCTCGAGTCTTAAGACCCTTACTTGATGTATCGAGAGACGAATTGGAAGCGTATGCCAGTCAGTCGTCATTAAAATGGTTTGAAGATCCAAGCAATCAGACAGAGCGTTTCGATAGAAACTTTTTGCGACATCGGATTCTTCCGAAGCTAAAAACTCGTTGGCCCGGGTATGTTCGGTCGATTGGGCGTGTTTGCCGGATCCAGGCTGAAACTCAGCAGTTACTGGACGAAGTCGGCCGGGTTGATTACTTCAAATGTCGAACCGAACCGTTCTGCCTGTGCCAAAGGGAATTATCTGCATTATCGGTTGCCAGGCAAAAGAATGTGATTCGGTTCTGGTTGCGTGCCAATCACTGTGAGAGTTTACCAAGCAGGCGCCTCGACGAATTGATAAAACAGGTAAACGCAGTGCCCCAGGCACATCCATTGATTCAGGCTGCTCGATACGAAATCCGAATTTATCACCGGCAGCTATACCTGATAACAGAGCAGAGTCTACCAGTACTCAAGCCCAGGTATAATCTAGATGGTGAAGATGACCTGAAGATCGAATCTATAAACCTCTGCATCGGCAGGGACAAAATTTTAAAACGATTTAAATTGCTCGATGAAGGACAATCGTTGGACATTCGATTCAGAAATTCCGAAATGCCACAAAGTGAGAGCAGGCATCGATTGAAACGCCTATTTCACAGATACCGCGTACCTCCCTGGTTACGCGACCGGACGCCACAGATATTTATCGACGAAGAATTAATGGATCTGTGGATCGAATAAGTTGCTTATAGACATAGCGAGCGTTTTGCCGGAATATTACGCTCCCTTTAGCCAAGCCATAACACCTGCTAAATGACTGATACATTGGGAAAAGATCGGGTTTTCTCACGACCCTTAAGCGATATCAAAGCGTTTGAGTTCAACGACGCAGTAACCGAAGTATTCCACGATATGATTTCGCGTTCGGTGCCGGGATACGAATTATTGCTGCGAATAATCGGCCTCTACGCCAACGTCTTTGTGCAAGATAATAGTCGCGTTTATGACTTGGGCTGTTCATTGGGTGAAGTCTCCATGTTGATCAGTGAACAGGCCAGTGCGGATAATTTTTCCATTACGGCTGTCGATAATTCACCGTCAATGATCGAGCAATGCGGTTTAACAAGGTCCAATCAGATAGATATTGACTGGGTATGCGATGATATTCAAAACGTCAATATTGAAAGCGCCTCGATGGTGGTTCTGAACCTTACTTTACAGTTTATCGATCCCGCTAATCGGCAATCGCTACTGAATGATATTTTTGCAGGCCTCAACAGCGGAGGCATCCTGGTACTCAGCGAAAAAATCAATATGGACCTGGCTGAAGAAGACGCTCGCATGGTCCAGTTACACCAGGCATTCAAGAAAATGCAGGGGTATAGTGAACTGGAAATTAGCCAGAAACGCAGTGCCCTGGAAAATGTTTTGGTACCTGATCAGGAGTCTCAATTGCAGGCCAGGCTAGAGCGTGTTGGATTCGCAGAAGTCTACCTGTGTTTTCGCTGTTTTAATTTTGTTTCCTACCTGGCGATTAAAGAGTGAACTACGATTTGCTGTATGAGCAGCTAAGTACAGCCGGTTTGAATTCATGGGTGGATCAACTGCGCCATCAGGAGCCTGACTGGCTTGTGCATCACGGTGATTACCGCCGATGGAGCAGGTCACTTTCCGAATTACCGGCGATCAATAATGTAGCGGCCTATTTTGATCGTTCCGCCGTGACTATCGAAGGGCATTGTGAATTTCCTGCACAATTACATCAGGCCCTGAAGGGATTAACACCGTGGCGAAAAGGACCCTATCAACTGAATGATGTCTATATCGATACCGAATGGCGCTCCGACTTGAAGTGGTCGAGGATATTACCGCATTTGAGAACTTTATCGGGGAAACGCATCCTCGATATTGGCTGCGGTAATGGTTACCACTGCTGGCGTATGCTTGCCGAGAAACCGAAGCTGATTGTAGGTGTGGAACCATCCGTTTTGTTTAACCTGCAATTTCAGGCGATTCAGCATTATCTGGGGCGGCCCGAAATCTTTATGCTGCCGTTTGGTATCGAAGCATTGCCGAACGACATGAACTGGTTTGATACTGTATTTTCGATGGGCGTTTTGTATCACCGTAAAAGCCCGATTGATCATTTGTTGATGCTCAAATCCTTACTCGCTCCAGGCGGAGAGCTATGTCTGGAAACACTGGTTATCGAGGGTGGGCAAGGCAAACTATTATTGCCTGGGGATCGATATGCCCGCATGCGAAATGTCTGGTTTATTCCAAGTGCCGAAGAGTTGGCGGGCTGGTTAAGGCGCTGTGGGTTTATTTCGGTTCGAATTGTTGACAGTTCAATTACCACAACTGAAGAACAACGCAGTACCGAATGGATGGAGTTTGAATCTCTGGTCGATTGCCTCGATTCAAAAAACAGTCATTTAACCGTTGAAGGTCTGCCCGCACCGCGCAGAGCGGTTCTACTCGCTAACAGGCCTGCTTAACCCTGTTCCGGAAGAGATTTGTAAACGACCTGGTTACGTCCATTGTCCTTGGCCTGGTAGACGCCCGTGTCGGCCACGGAAAATAACATTTCAAAATCGGCGGATTCTCCTGTTTCCATCGAGGTAATACCGATACTCGAAGTGACGGTCAAGTCATTCGGACGTAATGCTTCAATATTTTTACGTAACGATTCGGCTAAGATCCTCGCGTTTTCGTGATTGCAATGACTCAACAATACGACAAATTCTTCACCGCCGAATCGAGCCACCAGGTCGCCTTCTCGAAAGCTGGATTGGAGTAAATTACCCACTTCGGAGAGTACGATATCGCCCACGGCGTGTCCGTGCGTGTCGTTCACCGATTTGAAATGATCCAGATCTATAACCATCAGGCTGACAGGATATTTATGCCGTCGGGCCTGCGATATAAACTTGTCGGAAAATTCCACTAAACTATGCCGATTATGGCATCCGGTCAATTTATCAGTGGTAGCAAGCGCGTAGAGTTCGCGGCGTTGATCGTGTACTTTATCGAGCAGGCGTTTATTGGTAACGAGGTTTTCCACCCGAATTAATAATTCCTGCATCAAAACCGGCTTTAACAAATAGTCATTAACGCCGCTTTGATACAATGATAACCTCAGCTCATCGCTATTTTCACCCGTTATGGCGATGATGGGGATGAAGCCGCGGGCATCATCGATATCTCGTATTTGGCTCACAAGATTGTGACCGTTCATTTCACCTTCGAGGTTAATGTCGGTAATAACGAGATCAAAGGCTTCGATGTCTGAGCCGTAGGATACCTCATTGACGAATTCGCTCCAGGCCTGTTCTGCGTTACTATAGTGAGAAACATTGTAACCGGCATTTTTGAGGTGTGAGAGTATTAGGGCAGCAACACTTTTGCTATCTTCGATAAAAAGAATCCGATATTCTGAGCGTATTGGATCGATTATTTCTTCGGTAAATCGGATTATCTGATCAGAAATTTGTTTCAGGTTTTTTTTAATGACAATGCTGTCGATACGCAATGATTCATCGAAATCGGTAGTATTATCGTCGATAGTTAAGTATAAAATCGGCGTATTGCTATTGACCGGATGCTGATTGCAATAGGCGACAAGATCACTACCCTTGCCATCTTCCAGGTGTTGGTTGACACAGATAATATGGTATTGTCCTGCGTCAATAAATGCGCGTGATTCCTCAATAGTGCTACAAATATCGTTTTTGAAGCCTTGCTGTCCCAGTATATTGTCTAATAACTGACGGTAGAGTCGGCTGTTTTCGGTTATCAACGCACGCATCGTCTGATTATAGGTCAGGTTGTTAAAATAGCTTAAATTTAACCCATAAACCTGCTATGGCCGAATTCTGTCAATTGTCAAAAAACAGCGATTCTGCTATTGTTCCCGTCCAGCCGTACGTTACCATTTCTTTAATTTTTCAAGGTCTATGAGTCGATATATATTTATCACCGGTGGTGTTGTTTCATCACTGGGTAAGGGCATTGCTTCTGCCTCCCTGGCAGCAATTCTTCAGGCACGCGGATTGAGTGTCAATATGATCAAACTCGACCCTTACATCAATGTCGACCCGGGAACCATGAGTCCCTTTCAACATGGTGAAGTCTATGTCACAGACGATGGTGCCGAAACTGACCTAGACCTGGGGCATTATGAGAGATTCGCCGGCATACGCTGCTCACAGCGTAGTAACTATACGACGGGCCGGATTTACGAAAATGTCATAGCCAAGGAACGCCATGGAGATTATCTGGGCGCTACTGTTCAGGTTATCCCACATATTACTGATGAAATTAAAAATTCTGTACTTGACAGTACCAATGGTGCCGACATAGTTCTGGTTGAGATTGGTGGTACGGTCGGAGATATCGAATCTTTGCCTTTCATGGAAGCGATTCGGCAACTCGGGTTCGAACTCGGACACGGCAATGTGCTTTATATGCATTTGACCTTGATACCCTATTTACCCGCGGCTGGCGAAATTAAAACCAAGCCGACACAGCACTCGGTCAAGGAATTACGGTCGATTGGTATTCAACCAGATATATTGCTCTGCCGTGCCGATCGCAATATTCCTGTAGAGGAACGACGCAAAATTGCATTGTTTACCAATGTTGCCGAAGATGCGGTTATCCCCTTTATTGACGTCGATCACATTTACAAGATTCCACGAGAGCTACACGAACAGGGGTTGGACAAAATTATAACGAAACATTTTGATCTTGATCTTCCCGAGGCAGATTTATCCGATTGGGATCGGGTTGTGGACGCCATGCAGTCACCCGGGAAAGAGGTTAATATCGGCTTTGTGGGCAAATATGTCGATCATACAGATGCCTATAAATCCCTGAACGAATCGCTCGATCATGCAGGTATTCACACCAATTCTCGCGTCAATACGATTAAAATTGATTCAGATATTATCGAAACTGACGGCATTGACTGTTTGAAGGGTCTGGATGCAATTTTAGTTCCGGGCGGTTTTGGCAGTCGCGGCATCGAAGGTAAGATTGCCGCAGTTAATTATGCACGTACCAACAATGTACCTTATCTCGGCATTTGTCTGGGTATGCAGGTTGCTGTTATCGAATATGCCAGAAATGTACTTGGGCTGACAAAAGCCCATAGCTCGGAATTCAATCCAAAAACACCTCATCCGGTAATCGCACTCATTTCCGAGTGGCTAAATCATGATGGCTCGATAGAAAAGCGCGATGAAAGCGTCGATCTTGGTGGCACTATGCGACTCGGTGCGCAGATCTGTAAACTGGTTCCTGGCACGACAACCCGTCGAGCATATGGTGCCGAAGAAATTAACGAACGTCATCGCCATCGATACGAATTTAATAATAATTATCTAGAAAAACTTCAGGATGCCGGATTGGTTATATCCGGTCTTTCAGTGGACAACGAGTTAGTGGAAATGGTCGAACTTTCGGATCATCCCTGGTTCATCGGTTGTCAGTTTCACCCTGAGTTTACCTCGCATCCACGCGAAGGACATCCATTGTTTAACAGCTTTATCGCTGCAGCCGTCGAATATCATCAGAGCAGGCAATCATGAAATTATGCGACTTTGAAATCGGGCTCAATCAGCCGTTTTTCCTGATGGCTGGTCCTTGTGTGATTGAATCAGAACAAATGGCCATCGATACGGCAGCCGAACTCAAGCAAATATGCCAGACTTTATCGATTAAGTTTATTTACAAATCGTCTTTCGACAAAGCGAATCGTTCGAGCTCCGGTAGCTATCGTGGTCCAGGTATGGCCACGGGTCTGGCAATTTTACAAAAGGTTCGGGAGCAGGTGAATGTGCCGGTGATTACCGATGTACATGAAGATACTCCCCTGGATGAGGTCGCAAGTGTCGTCGATGTTTTGCAGACACCGGCTTTCCTGTGCCGGCAGACAAACTTTATACAAAATGTAGCCAGACAAAATAAGCCGGTCAACATCAAGAAAGGCCAATTTCTATCCCCCTGGGACATGCAGCAGGTCGTCAACAAGGCGCTTGAAACCGGCAATCAGCAAATCATGGTTTGCGAGCGCGGCGCTAGTTTTGGATACAATAATCTGGTATCCGATATGCGTTCTCTGGCAGTGATGCGCAATACCGGTTGTCCGGTGGTTTTTGATGCCACTCATTCGGTGCAATTGCCGGGTGGCCAGGGTAGTTCGTCGGGTGGACAACGCGAATTCGTGCCGGTTTTGGCAAGAGCAGCGGTTGCTGCAGGTGTTTCCGGTCTGTTCATGGAAACCCATCCGAACCCTGAGAAAGCCCTGAGCGATGGTCCAAACGCCTGGCCACTGGCCGATATACATTCCTTGCTCGAAGTGTTGATTTCGATAGACCGGGCTTGTAAAGCTTCGGTTTTGCACGAACAGGCTTTCTTTTAAGTGGCACTTTATTATTGCTACATAAATTTTAACTGGAGTAGACATGACTACGATTAAGCGGGTCAAAGGTAGAGAAATTCTCGATTCGAGGGGGAATCCAACGGTCGAGGCAGAAGTAATTTTATCCAGCGGTGTAGTTGGTAGAGCTGCAGCCCCCTCAGGCGCATCAACTGGACAGCGTGAAGCCATCGAACTGCGTGATGGTGACAAAAGCCGTTATCTGGGAAAAGGTGTAACCAAAGCCGTTGATCATATTGACAATCATATCGCCAGACTAGTTTGTGGCGAAGATTGCAACGATCAGGCCGGGATTGATCGAGCAATGATTGAACTAGATGGCAGCAATAATAAGAGCAGACTTGGCGCCAATGCCTTACTGGCTGTTTCCCTGGCTAATGCACAGGCAGCGGCCGCCCAGGCTAAACAACCACTTTATCGTTTCCTCGGCGGAGAATCTGCTACGACTTTACCTGTACCAATGATGAATATAATCAATGGTGGGGCTCACGCGAATAATAGTGTCGATATGCAGGAGTTTATGATCCTGCCCGTGGGTGCTCCGAGTTTTTCTGAAGCGTTACGTTATGGTGCGGAAATATTTCATTCGCTTAAGACTGTTTTGGACAAAAGAGGATTGAATACCGCAGTAGGTGATGAAGGTGGTTTCGCCCCTGATCTGCCATCTAACGAGGCGGCGATAGAAGTGATACTCGAGGCGATCGAGCAGGCCGGCTTTAGAGCTGGGGATGATATTTGTCTGGGTCTTGACGTGGCCAGTTCCGAATTTTACGAAAATGGGAAGTATGTACTCGCTTCAGAAAATAAATCCTTTGAAGCTGGGGCGTTTGTTGATTACCTGGAGAACTGGGTTAATCAGTATCCAATTATTACCATCGAAGATGGTATGGATGAGGGTGACTGGGATGGTTGGGCTATTCTCACAGAAAGGCTGGGTAACCAAATCCAGTTAGTTGGCGACGATTTATTTGTTACCAACACCAGTATTCTGTCACGCGGCATCGAAAACAATATCGCCAATTCGATTTTGATTAAATTTAATCAAATAGGGACCTTGACTGAAACTCTGAATGCTATCTCAATGGCGCATGACGCCAATTACACCACGGTTATATCGCACCGTTCAGGTGAAACCGAAGACGTTACTATTGCTGATCTTGCGGTTGCCACTAATGCCGGACAGATAAAAACCGGTTCGCTGTCGCGCTCGGACCGGGTCGCCAAGTATAACCAGCTATTGCGCATAGAATCCCAATTGGGTAATTCGGCAGTTTATCCGGGTAAGTCAGCATTCATTAAGTTATAAGTCCCGTTAAACCGATGCGGTTATGAAAATACTAATTGGTGTTTTAATCATTATGCTCATCGGTCTTCAGTACAAACTCTGGCTTGGCGATGGTAGCCTGTCCGAAGTTGTACAGCTTTCTCGAGAGTTGGAAACCCAAAAGGATAAATTACGCCAGCTCGAAGAAAGAAACCGCGTGCTTGAGGCCCAGGTGCTCGATTTGCAGAATGGCCTCGATGCGTTTGAAGAAAAAGCACGCAATGACCTCGGCATGATCAAACAGGGTGAGACATTTATCCAGTTAATACCAGGGAAGAAAACTGAAGCTGATGGACAATAACAAACCTGTATGGGCTATTATTCCGGCTTCCGGTATCGGCCAGCGCATGGGAAGCGAACGGCCCAAGCAGTACCTGTCGTTTTGTGGTAAAACCATTATTGAACACACGCTGGATCGTCTGCTTAATTGCGCATATATTCATGGCGCTATTGTGGTTCTACGCGATAAAGATCCCTATTGGCCCAAAATTGACTATCAGCCGACAAAACCTCTGCATACCGCGGTAGGCGGCGAAGAACGTCAGGACTCGGTAATAAACGGCCTGTCATTATTAAATGATCTGTTTGATGGCGCCTATGCCCTGGTACACGATGCGGTACGCCCGCTGGTGCCTGAGAATGATTTA
>CAZYYM010000032.1:0-1775 GCA_964651385.1 uncultured Gammaproteobacteria bacterium
GCTACCGTAAATCGTTGATTACAAAGAAGTTGTAAATGGGGGTGTTAAATATGGGCTAGGCTGGAATACCCGGCATTATTCAATTTTTGTGATTTTTAATGCAGGTCCTCCATTGTTTGTCATGTTATTATTTTTGACCAGCCGACAGGCATAAATGGCAAGCGCCGAGGTAAAGAAAATATACGTTGCGCTGGCCTTTGCCAGCACATCCATACTAATACCTTTGTCGATTAACCAGCCAAACAAAAATGGTGAAACCGCTGTACAGAAAACCATTAATGCGGCACCCAGAGATTTAATGGATCCGAGGTGCTTACTGCCGTACATTTCGGCCCAGAATGGTGCCGATACGGTTGATTGAAAACCGACAGTTATACCGGTCAGTACCAGAAAGGCGCCACCACAGCGGTGGTACTGATAATAAACATGAGGCCCTGACCCATTTGCCGGAGCATGAATACGCCGATGAACAGCGTTATAATGCCAACGCTGACTGACATTAGCCCGCAGCCAATTCCCAGGCCCAGAACCGCGATGATCGAGAACTTCTTTAAATCAACTCTGTCGACCAGGGCTCCGCTCCACACCATGATGATGGCGCTGAGTAAAGTCGCCATCGAATAAATTCCACCAAATTCACCGTCGCTTAAATTTAGTTCGGCACGAATTTCTCCACTGAATAGAGAGATGAAAAAGGTTTGGCCGGGTGATGACCAGAAGGTCATGAGAAATCCGAATAGCAATAATTGCCATTCGCTGCGAATGAGTTTTAGCATACCGTTTAAACAGGCGGCAGTGGAGCCTGCCCTTTGGTCGTTGTTCGATATACGAGACGACGATAACCATCATAGTCATTAACGGAGTAATTCATAGTGTTCCGGCTATCCCAAATTGTGTCGAATCCCCGAGTGCATGCTTTACGAAGTATGGCGTACCGGAATGAATGGCCGTTTTATCAGCGATCAGATGGCGTAAATCGTCCGGTAAGTCCCGCCAGGCCTGAGCCATATTGACCCATAAAGTATCACCACCCAGCGGTGGAATGGCTTCTGTGTAAAGCATTGACGCCTTCGGTGGATTTTCAAGGAAGCTGAAATCCGAATGCCACTCGTCGCCAAACAAACCGATGTTGATTTCATTGGCTTTTTTCAGAACTCGAATGACGTTTGGGAATCCCTCTAAGGGATTAATGTAAGGCAGTTGCATGAGATCACCGAAGCGTTCGCTAAACCGGCATAAATTTTCCAGATCGAGGTATTGATTATGAATAAAAACGACCTTGTGTCTTAACCATGCATTGCGAATGATTTCAAAGTCCATCTCGTCAAGTTGATTAATATCGATACCCCGGATTTCAGCACCGAGAGAGGGCGTAATGGCGTTGAATAAAATTGACCGTGACATGGCAATGGATTGTATTTGAAAACTCAATAGCATGCGAAAGTGGCATAAACAAAATCCCTATGCAAACTGTTTAAAGGCAACTAAATGGCGCTAATATGCCGAGATTAGCGTACATTAAGAGCACTTTACAACGTCGGAAACCCGGCGGTATAGTCAGGGCGAAGTTACTAATAAGGCAGAGCGAGAGCAGGTCGGAATTCGCCGGCTGGCTGATAATGTTTCAGTGCTGTGACTACCAATCTGAACTCTCCAGAGTCGTTCCGGAAATATTTACTGGCGCAACCGGCAATTCCGGGGGATTGTGTATGTCAGGTGCTATTTATTCAATTTATGAGAAAAGCATAGAGTTCTCAAGCAGGTTTTATTAAACC
>CAZYYM010000032.1:1875-33397 GCA_964651385.1 uncultured Gammaproteobacteria bacterium
TCTGTGGGCGCAGCTGCAAATGCCGCCTGGGTGCTTGATCCAGGACTCGCGCGTGAAGTAGCCGAGGGTATCATGAGTACTCCGGGCGTCACTTCGGTGGAGATTCGGGCTGATATTCGGATTGGAGACCATCGACAACTGGCTTATCTTCAAAAGCCCGCATTAAGCGCCAATGGTCTGACGCGTTGGGTGGCAGATCATTTGTTCCGGGACATGAATGTTATGCGGCGAGTCCTGACCGTTGATCAACTGGGACCGGCAATAGTGGTGGGTACGTTGACGGTTGAATTTGATCCCCAGTATCTGGCCGAAAATTATATGAGTTCGATATCTTCCATTATATTTACCATTCTTCTGGAGTCGTTGTTAATCGGTCTGGCGTTATTATTAATGACGCGCTGGTTACTCACCGCACCCTTGAAACGTGCCGCTAATGCGGTAGCGCAGATTGGCCCGGCGGTGTGGCACAGCGATCGCCTCTCGATTCCGGTTCCCGGTATCCACGATTCCAATGAGCTCGGCCAGTTGCTCCATCACACCAATCAGCTGGTTGAACGGCTGACTAAATCACAGATTGAATTGCGTCAATTAGCGACCCGCGACCCACTGACAGGTATGGCTAATCGTATGCTGGTCAAGGAGCAGCTTGCCAATATGATGGCACTAGCGAAAAGAATGTCGAAAATGGTTGGTGTAATATTTCTGGATCTGGATCGATTTAAGGCGGTTAATGATACTCTGGGACATGATATCGGCGATCACTTGCTAAAAGCTGTTGCCGACAGGTTATTGAAACAGGTGCGCCAACAGGATGCAGTCGGACGATTGGGGGGTGACGAATTCCTGTTTCTGGTTACCGCTAACGATGTGGACGATGTGATCGTACTCGCCGACCGTATTATCGACGTACTGGCTAAACCGTATGCTGTTGCAGGTTATGAAATTCGAACGAATGCCAGTCTCGGTATCGCGATGTTTCCGGAAAATGGTGAAGATGCCGATACACTTATGCGTAGCGCCGATCTTGCAATGTATCGTGCGAAAAGTGAGGGCGCCAGCCGCTGGCAATTGTACTCCGAGGATATGCAAGAAGTGCTTGATGAAGATCTGGCGCTGAAAACGGCATTATTCGGTGCCATAGATCGTAACGAACTGGTGGTTCACCTGCAACCGCAATTTCACACGAAAAGTGGAGAACTCGCGGGTTGCGAAGCATTGTTACGCTGGAAACACAAAGGTAACTGGATAGCACCTTACGAATTTATCAAAATTGCCGAAAGCACAGGCTTGATACTCGTTATCGGCGAATGGGTTATCGGTGAAACCTGCCGTATAATGAATAAATGGGCAACGCAGTCGATATCGATTTCAGTCAATATTTCCGGCCTTCAACTGGGCGATGAAAATTTCGTATCGCAAATTTTTGCTACGGTCAGTAAATATAATATTGATCCGGGGCTAATCAAGCTCGAAATAACAGAAACCCTGTTGATGGAAAACCTTGATCAGTGTATCGAACGTTTAACCGAACTACGAAAGGCCGGATTTAAAATTAGTATCGATGACTTCGGCACAGGTTATTCGTCGCTGGCTTACCTGGTCAGACTGCCTATTGACGAACTCAAAATTGACCGCTCATTCATTTCGGGTCCACGGCCTTCGACCGTAATCTTGAATACCATTATTGCTATGGGTCGAGCGTTGAATCTGCAGGTCGTTGCAGAAGGCGTGGAAACGGAAGAACAACGAAGTCAACTGATCGACAGTGGTTGCGATTTCCTACAAGGGTATCTGCTGGGTAAACCGAAGCCTGCTAAAGATTTTACGGATGAATTTATCTGGGTAAGCGACAGGATTTGTGAAAATGCCTGAGCTTCTTAAAAATTATTCGATGTGTTGGCGCGTTGGTTTATTGTTAATCGCAAGTTTTATGGCAAATCTCGTCGGAGCCAGTGAGCGCACCGTTACCTTCGTTGGTGAACCCTTGCCGCCTTATGTCGAAGGCAAAATGGGTGAGGATGCACAATCTGGCATTGCAGTTGAAATTATCAATCAGATCTTTTCTAATATTGACGCTGTCAGCGCCCGCTTTCCGTTGATACCCTGGCTGCGGGCTTTACACGAAGTGGAGCAGGGCTATCACGACGGCATAGCCCTTTTGCAGAAAACTCCCGAACGTGAAGTCCATATGGCTTATAGTTTACCGCTTATTGTCGGTGCTAATCTGGTCTGGTCGGTGAGAAGTACCGAAGGTATGGTTTTCGAGTGGGATCAATTTACCGACTTTCATGGTAAACGGATTGGCATCATTCGGGGTTATAGCTATGGTGAAGCACTCGAACAGGCATTCAAGTCGGAGAAAATTCACGCGGTATCCGCACCGACTGTGGAACATATGTTTGCAATGCTGGAAAGCGGTCGAATCGATCTCGCACTGGCCAATGATGCCGTAGGGGCCGCATTGGTGAGGAAATTTCCTGATGCAGGTATTACCGCTGCAAGTAAGCCAACTGATTCAGATATCTTTCATTTGGCAATTTCAAAAAAGTCTCCGGCTGTCTCATTAATTCCGAAAATCAATCAGATCATCATGGCGCTAAAGGCAGAAGGATTTATCCGGCGCATGATTCGGGGTGGGTGAAATTCCTGCCTGGCTTCGCTACTACGGCGTTCAACGAGTACCAGGTTCCTCCGACCAATTATAAGGATGTAAGCGATAAAATTTTGCTTATGGCCAGTCTGTCCTTAAAATACCGGGATGTACAGTCTGGATTAAGTTCTGAGGATAGTAACGATACGATGAATCATTCAAAAATTATTTACACATTGACCGATGAGGCGCCGCTACTGGCGTCCTGTTCTCTGCTACCTATTATTCGCTGTTTTACCTCGCCCGCAGGTATTGAAATAGCAGAAAGCGATATTTCGGTTGCCGCCCGAATTCTAAGTGAATTTTCCGATTATCTGGATGAGGAGCAGAAAGTTACGGATAATCTGGCCGAGTTAGCCCGTCTTACGCAGGAGCCTGATACCAATATCATCAAGTTGCCGAATATCAGTGCTGCTGTCATGCAACTCGTCTCGGCGGTCACGGAACTGCAGTCGCAGGGTTATAAAATTCCTGATTTTCCGGATGATCCCGAGAACGAAAAAGAAGAGATTATTGCCCGTCGTTATGGGAAAGTTCTGGGTAGCGCCGTTAACCCGGTGCTTCGCGAGGGCAATTCTGACCGACGCGCACCGCCTGCGGTTAAACGCTATGCGCAGAAAAACCCGCACTCGATGGCAAAATGGAGCCAGGCCTCGCGCACCCATGTTTCGCATATGCATGGTGGTGATTTTTATTCAAGCGAAAAATGCATGGTCGTCGATAAAGACTGTGTCGTCACTATGGATCTGGTCACTAAAGGTGGTGAAACCATAGTGCTCAAGGAAAAAACACCTTTGCTGAAAGATGAAATTATAGACAGCATGTTCATGAGTAAAAAAGCGCTGTGTGAATTTTATGAAAATGAAATGGAAGACGCCAGAGAAACCGGTGTGATGTTCTCACTGCACGTCAAGGCCACCATGATGAAGGTTTCGCATCCGATTGTATTTGGCCATGCAGTCAAGATTTTCTACAAGGATGCATTCGAAAAGCATGGTGAGCTGTTCGACCGGCTGGGTGCCAATCCAAACAATGGCATCAGCAGTATATACGAAAAAATTGAAAGTCTGCCCGAATCCCTGCGCGAAGAAATTGAGCATGACCTGCACGCCTGCCACGAACACCGACCGGAACTGGCGATGGTCGATTCGAAAAAAGGCATATCCAACCTGCATGCACCAAACGATGTGATTGTCGATGCTTCGATGCCGGCTATGATTCGATCCGGTGGCAAAATGTGGGGAGCTGACGGCCGTCCCAAGGATACTAAAGCAGTGATGCCGGAAAGTACCTTCGCCCGTATCTATCAGGAAATGATTAACTTCTGCAAAACCCACGGTGCTTTCGACCCAACCACGATGGGAACCTGTCCCAATGTCGGTCTGATGGCGAAAAAGGCCGAAGAGTATGGTTCACACGACAAAACCTTCGAAGTACCCGAATCGGGCATCGCCCGTATTGTCGACCAGGATGGCAAGGTACTGATCGAACAGGATGTTGAGGAAGGCGACATCTGGAGGATGTGTCAGGCCAAAGATGCACCGATTCGGGATTGGGTTAAACTGGCTGTAACCCGTGCGCGGCAGTCCGGAATTCCGGCTGTTTTCTGGCTTGACGAATACCGCCCACATGAAATGGAATTGATTCATAAGGTTAGGCGTTATCTGCAGGATTATGATACCAGCGGTCTTGATATTCAGATTATGTCGCAGCAACGCGCAATGCGCTACACCCTGGAACGCATCATTCGCGGTAAAGATACGATATCGGTTACCGGCAACATTTTGCGCGATTACCTCACGGATCTGTTTCCAATTATGGAACTGGGCACCAGCGCCAAAATGCTCTCTATTGTACCTCTGATGGCGGGTGGTGGGCTGTTCGAAACCGGTGCAGGCGGATCCGCCCCCAAACATGTCAAACAGCTACTCGAAGAAAATCACCTGCGTTGGGATTCTCTTGGCGAATTTCTCGCGCTGGCAGTCTCGCTCGAAGAAGTCAATATCAAGGCGGAAAACCCGAAAGCCAAAATTTTAGCCGAAACGCTTGACCAGGCGACCGGGAAATTACTCGACAATAACAAGTCACCCTCACGCAGAACCGGAGAGCTCGATAACCGTGGCAGCCATTTTTACCTGGCACTGTACTGGGCAGAGGCGCTGGCTGCGCAGGACGACGACGCCGAATTTAAATCGCAATTTGCTGTGCTGGCCAAAAACCTCGCCGGCAATGAGTCGAAAATACTCGGCGAGCTAAACGCGGTGCAGGGCTCTGCCGTTGATATAGGCGGCTATTACTATGCCGATATGGAAAAAATCAAATCGATTATGCGTCCAAGTATGACTTTTAATGAAATCATGGATAATTTTATCTAATCTAAAAAAGCGCGCTGGCCCCATCGTCCACAGTGTCTTGCTTATTTGATAGGCTGGATACCAGTGAGTTGAGTAACACGGAATATTGCGATATATCTCCGTTTTCCGATATATTTTGTTTGGCTGTATCGGATAAAGTTTGTACTTCCCGGTTGATATGCGCGATGCTTGAGTGGACTTCATCCGATAGTCCATTCTGTTTTACTGATAAGTTCATCACATCGTCGGAGTGCGTTCGAATTTCGTCAACCGCGCTGGTTATCGCATCAAAGGCTTCGCCGGCAGCACTACTTTTTTGGAGTGTTTCAGCTGCAGCCTTCGAACTGATTTCTACCTGCGCTACGGCTTTCGAACTGCTGGTTTGAACCGCATTGATGAGTTGCTGAATGTCCTGCGTAGCCTGCGTTGTGCTAGCGGACAGATGTCGAACCTCATCGGCAACAACCGCAAATCCACGACCGTGTTCCCCGGCCCTGGCCGCCTCTATAGCGGCATTGAGTGCCAGCAGATTGGTTTGTTCGGCTATAGAAGCAATCATCGTTACTACTGACCCAATGGCAGCATTGTGTTCATTGAGTTCAGATACGGTACTATTGACGGCATCAACTTCTTGCACCAGATTTTGCATTTGCAAATTAGAAGATTCTATAACCGCTCTTCCTGCCTGTGCTTTTTCGGCCACTGCCTGAGCCTGTTGAGTAGTATTCTCGATACTACTTTTGACGTTTTGGGTTAATTCCGACATGTTACCGATATTGTCCGCCAGATTTTTTACGGAAGAGGCCTGTGTGGCCAGGGAATTGCTGGTATTAACGGTTATGACCCGGGCCTGCTGACTGGAAACTGCTAGCTGTTCGGAGACATTTACTATCTGTTTTACCATTTGGCTTAGCTTGTCCATAATTTGATTAAAGGCGGAAGCAATGACAGCAACTTCATCTTCGCTTTCGACTGGTATTTTTGCCTCCAGGTTGGCATTGCCTTCAGAAATTTGAGACATGGCGTTTTGAATAATACGCAGCCTTTTCAACATGGTACGGATCATATAAGCGGTGAGTAGCAGGAGTGAAAATATTATACTGCTTGCAACAATTGTGAATAAACTGATGGTGCTAATAGCGTGTTGTTCGGCTTCGAGATCTTTGCGCAAACTGTCATGGACACGCGCCCGGATCGGTTTAAAGGCGCCTTGCAGTTGTTCAGACGCTTTATCGAAATTGCCCATGAATTTATTTCCAGCGGACGCGCCATGCTCAATGTAAGTTTTGGCCATTGTTTGTCCTGTCTGGTAGTAGGCATTGAAACGCTTCTGGAATTCCAGATATTGTTCGAGGTTAGTCGGGTCCTGTCGTTGCATCTGTTGTATATTTGCTTTGACGGTTTCTGCGAAATGTTGTGCTTGTTTGAATCCATCGTCGAGTCCGTCGCGTGCGCGGGTAGCACTGATATCGGTTAACCATTGTTGCACTTGCACTATGCCAAGTGTGATTTTTTCTATAGCCTGATATTGTGCGAAATCATTGTTTGCCAGTTTTTCCGAGGCCGAATTGATCTCTCTCAATTCGATTATCTGCAAAAATGAACCAAGCAGTAGAACAAGTGTTAGTAAACCAAAACTCAGGTAAAGACGAGGGGCTATTTTATTAAATCGCATAGTTATGATATTCCTTGAACAGTATCATTTTGTATCTTATAGACATTAGGTAGAAATTTAGCCAGTAAATCGGCATATGCGGTGGAAACTTTAGACTTTCTTGATAGGTCGAAAGTCCACAACATAGTTAGCTACCGATAGAGATTTTGGTTAACCGACTACTCCGGTATATGGCCATTGTTACTATCCCAGCAGGTCTGGATAGGCCGAGGTACTGCCGCCTGGAAAAATCTGGATGCAAATACTTCCAAAATGATACCATCGTCGTTTCGTGATTTAAGCCATTGAAATAAAAATAATGTCTACCTACAAGAGCCTTTTGCTTGGTATTCGCTCGTCTACCGCTTATTTTATTTCGACTTTCCTGTTTGGTGTGATGTTTGGCATCGCGGCCTCTTCTGCCGGTGTAAGTCACTGGCAATCAATGCTGATGAGTGCTTCGGTATTTAGTGCCTCGGCACAGTTCGCTTCGTTAGAATTTTGGCAATCACCCTTGCCGCTGGGCACCATAGCGCTCTCTGTTTTACTGGTCAGTAGCCGAAATATATTACTTGGCATGTCGATGGCCCATCATTTTGACGGTCATAGTCTACCGAGGCGCATCATCTGGCTATTTATCCTCAACGATCCGGGCGTGGTGACTTCCTTCAAGCAGGACGCGTCGGTTGATCGTCTCGGCTATATAACGGGCTATGGCATCGCACTAATGATCAGCTGGTTGAGTTCAAGCTGGCTCGGGTTAACTATTGCGGCATGGTTTGCCAACACTGACTTGAGTTCGCTCGATTTTGCCGGACCGCTGGTGATGGCGACAATGATGATGTTGTTCGCCAAAGGCTCGAAATCAGACCCGACGCCCTGGATAATATCGGGTATAGCTGCGCTCATACTAGTTGAAATAAATACGCCAAATTATCTGATTTTGATATTGTCGGTTGTGATCGGAGTGGTGGCTGCGGTAGCACGCAGGTGGGTTAAACATGTTTGAGCAATATCCAGTTCTAATGGCTATTGGTATGATGGCAGCTATTGTCTATGCCACCCGCCTGGGTGGCTATCTGGTTGGATTACAAATTCGCCATATCGGTTGGCTGAGACCAATACTCGAAGCGTTACCAGGCTGTGCTTTCATGGCGATTCTGGTACCTGCCCTGAGTCAGGGGAATATCGCCGAAATTGCGGCGATGGCCTGCGTGGTGGGATTGATGTGGGTAACGGATAATGTGGTGTTTGCCACCGTGGTTGGTATGACAGTTTTGATTGTTGGTGAATCTTTCGTTATTCCGGTTGCTTAGGCGATCAATGAGACTGGCAAATGATAAACAGTAATAGAACAGCTTTAATCAATCGGCTAATCGAGAAAATCATGCATCCAGCGGTCGTAATCCTGTATTCTTGACAATCGATCAACCAGCGGTTTGTCAGCTATGCCTTCGAGATCAGCGGGCTTCACACCATCCCTCAATGCTTTAAGCGTATTGTAAGTCGCCTGTATCGCAGCCATAACCGGCTGGTGTCCCTGCAGGCAGATTCTTACACCCATGGAAGCGAGATATTCGAGATCTTTAATTTTGGCGCCGGCGCCGCCTAGTAGGATGGGTAGACTGCAGACTTTGGATATCTCCTGCAGTTGGTATTTCTCGTTGACGCCGATCAAAAAAATCGCGTCTACAGCAGTACTTTGATAGGCCTCGATTCGAGCCAGTGTATCATCCAGACCGTTCACCTGAATGGCGCTGGTGCGTGCTGCGATCACCAGCGAGGGATCCTGTCGTCCGGCGATGGCCGCTCGCATCTTGCCGACACCTTCATCAATCGAAATTAAACGGGTATTGCCACCCGAACCAAATTGGCGCGGTAATTCAGTATCCTCAATAGACAGCGCAGCGACGCCTGCGGTTTCCAGTTCTTCTACGGTACGTTTGACATTTAAGGCGTTGCCGTAGCCGTGATCGGCATCGACCAATAAGGGTAATTCGCCGGCGCGGTTGATCCGATACGACTGTTCGGCAAACTCGCTCAGGGTGAGAACGATATGATCGGGGTCGCCCAGTACCGTCAGCGAAGCGACTGAACCCGCAAACATGCCGACTTCGAAATCCAGTTCTTCGGCAATCCGCGCCGAAATTGGATCAAACACCGATCCTGGGTAAACACAAACCTTGCTGTTAAGATGTGCGCGAAAACGCTCTCGTCGTTGTTGCCAATGCATAATTAAATACCTTGTCTACTGAGAAGGGGTAGTTGATGTCGATAATACACGTTAGCCTCGTCCTGATCCCATAGCAGTGTTTATCACACCGTCAACGGCAATTGGCCGGATTAAATATTAGAATTTACCTGAATTTCCATGGAAAACGTATTGGAAAATGGAAGTTTCAGCCAGAATAATTCCCAATATTTACAGTAACAGGTGATTTAGCATTATTTGTATTGAAAAAGGCCGGGTATGAAAATATGATTGCGGCTATCCAGAGCCAGATAGCCGAAATTCGCCTCTACAGGTAGGTTAATGAACAAGACATTTTTCGTGATGTTCGCAATCACGCTTTCGATCAATACCCAGCTTCGGGCCGATGTGGTCGGAGTTCAGTTTGGGACGAGCGCCTGGACGCCCGATTACACCGGGTCATTTGCATTGAATGGAGTATCGACAGGCACCCCGATTGATATCGAAAGGGATCTAGGTTTTAACGACCAGTCGCATAGCGACATCTGGTTAAAAATAGAACACCCCGTTCCGGTTGTACCCAATTTTAAAATTGTGTCATCTGATTTCGACGCCGCGGCCAGTTCGACACTGACTCGTGATATTATTTATGACGATCAGACCTTCAATAAGAGTTCGGATATCAGTACCCGCTTCGATATGACCAATACCGAGCTGACGCTATATTACGAACTGCTCGATAACTGGTTTAATCTCGATGTCGGCTTAACACTCAGGCAATATGATGGTATATCCCGAATTGCTACTGCGACAAATAGTGCCAGTGAATCGCTCGACTTTACGGTTCCCCTGCTTTATCTCGATGCTCGTATTGATTTGCCTTATAGCGGTTTCTTTGTTGATTCAACCATGAACACAGTTAATGTCGACAAAAATGTTATTTCCGATATCAATGTAGCGATCGGTTATGAAAGTGATTTCGGCCTCGGTGCACGACTCGGCTACCGCAACCTCGATCTCGGCTTCGATGAGGCCAATCTGGATGTTGATCTGCAATTTAAAGGGACTTACATGAATCTGTTTTATCATTTTTAATCACCCGGGTAGATGATTCCGCCAGAGGTACAGGCAGTTCTTGAAGTTCACCAACTCTCAGCGTTAACTTTCGAACCCGGAAGCACGCCGACCTCTGAAATGGCAGCTGCGAAAATTAACTGTGCTGTCGGACAAATTGCCAAGTCCCTGTTATTTAAAGGCAAGGATGGAGCGTTTCGACTTTTTCTTTGCCCGGGCGATCGACGCGTTGACAATAAAAGACTGAAAAACTTGATTGGTGTCAAAGCGCGTATGGCAACTATCGAGGAAACATTGTCGATTACAGGTTTCAAGCCCGGCGCGGTATGCCCGTTTGGTATCGGAGGTATTAAAATTTATATCGATTGTGGCTTAAGTGTCTACCCGATTATCTATCCGGCTGCAGGCACCGATGCTTCCGGCGTGCCAATGACTTACCAACAATTACAGTCCATAACCAATGCAACCCAATGTGACATCATGGCCTAGCATAGGACGTTACACCTGGTTGTATATTCGCATCGAATGTCTCTAACGAATAAAATTCGACGTATCGCCCTGGATCATCAGGGCCTGTTAAAGGTCGAACCTTTTGGTCGTGGCAAACAGGCGACTCTGAGGGCTATCGAACATCTGGGTTATATTCAGATCGATACCATTTCCGTGGTCGAACGCGCGCATCATCACGTGCTCAGGTCGCGCGTGCCGAATTACCAGCCAAAATTTCTCGATCAACTCATGCGAGAACGATCGTTGTTTGAATACTGGTTTCATGCCGCAGCCTGGTTACCCATGCGGGACTATCGGTTTGCCCGGCTACGTATGAACCAGCTGGACGGCGATCGGGGCTGGTTTAAGCATTTCGATAATAAGTTAAACAGGCATATCCTCGAACGAATCCGTGCTGAAGGGGCGTTACGGGCCCGCGACTTTGCAGACACTCGCCAAGGTCAGAAGAAATGGTGGGACTGGAAACCGGCCAAACAGGGGCTGGAGCAATTGTTTATGCAGGGTGAACTGATGGTGAGCGGTCGAGAAGGGTTCCAGAAGCTTTATGACTTAGCCGAGCGCGTACTACCCGACGGAGTGGATACCCGGTGTCCGACTACGGAAGAATTTGCCGACCATTTAGTCGATACGACATTAAGGGCACATGGTTTTGCCTCGCAAAAATCGGTTACTTATTTACGTAAAGGTAAGCTGTTAAGAGAAGCGATTGCTCAGCAATTTCAGAACCGGCTCGATACCGGGTTATTAACAAGGATTAATATTAGCGGGAATAATTCCGTTTATATCGACCCGGAATTGCTTGATTTGCCGGCGCCCCGGTGCCCCAACCGGGTAAAAATATTATCGCCCTTTGATAACGTAGTAATCCAGCGTCATCGAGTTCGGGAGGTCTTTGGTTTCGATTATCAGATCGAATGTTATGTACCCGAATTCAAACGTCAATTCGGTTATTTTTGTTTACCCATTTTATACCGCGATAATTTTGTCGGGAGAGTGGATTGCAAAGCGCATCGAGCTACCGCGGTTCTGGAAATCAGATCAATGCACATTGAAAATGAAATCGATGATGGATTTAGCGATGCTTTAAATGGTGCTCTGCAGGATTTTGCAAAATTTAATGGCTGTCAGCGTTTAGAAGTGGATGCATCGAGGGCAGGCAACGTTATGGTTCATGATTATATCTCTTCAACGGGTTGAATCAATGGCGCGGATATTGCGCGCTTGCTTCCTAGCCTTGGATGAAGTTTAGTAGCCAGATAGCTACAGCTAAACAGACTGACTGCGGTTGCAGCAAAAATCGTTTGTAGCGGTGCGACAATCAATATCAAACTCGCCACGCCCGGTGTGAGGACACCGGAAACATCTCGATAAGTTGAATAAACCGCTGACATTTCGGTTCGCTCGGAAGGACGCACCGCCATCAGAAACGGCAAGCCGGCACTCATATCAAGTAGTATTAAAAATAATGAAGCGGCTACCAGCGTTACAATGGAGAGCATTGCGTTGGAAAAATCAAGGCTGGCCATCCAGAATAAAATGCCGCTGCAGCTAAAACCGAGCAAGATCGTCTTACGAATTCGACCGGCCATAAACTTGAGCATTAATGGTGTTAAAAACAGTAAACCGTTGGTCAAGGATAGAAGAATACCGCCAAGTTGTTCACTGAAACCGTTTTCAACAGCGTAGATTGGCAGGTAAACAACATAAACCCACCAGGCACAGGAGCGCATCACCGCAAAAGTCCAACCACTTATCAAGCGAGGTTGTCTGATAAATCGGTGTAGGTAGGCAAAAGGATTTGGAGGTTTGCTTCTGGCCTTATGAATTGCCTTGCCGTTGCCAAGCCGCAGCTTCCAGAATACCAGCAGTAAACAAGCGGCTGCGATTCCGGCCAGGATAAAGGGTGCCGGTTTCCACAGGCCCATTAGCCATATACCCAGAAATGGTCCAATGCTCCAGGCAGCTCCGCTGTAGAACAGGCGTAAGGTTTCTACCTCACCGAGCTTCCTGCGGCTGATATAATCCATGACATAGGCATTGAAGCAGACAGTAATGGTGACCACCGCGAGAGTCATCAAACCGAGACCACTGGCAAAAATCCAGGTATCGGAGAAGGAGCAAACAACAGCACCACCGATGTAGGCCAGAATTGCGATCGAATATAACCATCTCCGGGGTATAAAGCGACTTATCCAGGGCACTATGAGTGCCATGATCAGTGACATAATGCCAATTGCAAAATACACTTCTGAAACCAGTCTGGCATCGGCATAAACCTGGTACATGGCTATCGGTAATACCGAAACCAGAATACCGCGTGCTGCACTTTCCAATGCTGCGAGCACTGCAAATGCCTTGATCCCTGGAATGGGGATTTGGTCGACAACGACAGGATTTCTATTTCCGTACATGGCTCAAGCTCAACTGTGAATGACAGAGAGTATAGGGCCATCTTTTTCGATTTATTGGCCTTTGTGGACGACTTTTTTCGATAGCTGCCTATCGAATTTTCGATTGACCGGGGCTAATAGAATAGATTGAACAGAGCCAGGCCCATTAAAGTGGAAATGGCGGCCCGCCGAAACAGTTTTTCACTCGAATTATTAAAACCAAGCGAACCCAGTCGAGTGCCAAGCATATAGGTAAGGGCACCGGGTAGTGCGGTAGTGACATCATCGAGGCTGGTTGTGCCGCTGAATGCGGTGATCACCGCAAAGCCGAGCACGGTAAAAAATGACCAGCTGATAATCAACGTTCGACCATCGATCTTGTTATAGGGGCCGAGCAGAATGGCAACGACAGCAAGTAATGCGATATAAGTCCCGCCAAAAATGATACCGGCACAAATACCGACTAGAATCAGCATTGGTTTCGACAGCGGATGCCGATAACGATATCCGATCAACATCACCACACAGGCCAGCGCGATGATGATCGATATGATGCGTTTCATTGATAGCGGATCAAGTTCCATTAGTATCCAGTGACCAAGCGGCATAACCAGCAAGGTTGGTATTACCATCGACAATGTGGACCGCCAGTCGATTTGCCGATAGACCACGGTGAAAAGATAAATACTGGCGAAAAAATCGACCACCAGAATTTTCGACACAATGCTGTAAGGGGTGAAAAAAATGGTCAGGATGGCGAGGATGAATGCAGGGCCCCCAAAGCCGGTAAATCCTCGAATGAGGCCGGCGAGGAATGCAACAATGGCAATTATCAACATGCCCGGATCGCCGGAAGTTAGCGATTGAAAATTGGTCAAAGTTTAAATTCCGCTAATCGGTAAAAGCTCAATTCGAGACTCGATATCGAATTTTGTCGGAGCGTTCCAGCAATTGCCCCCAATGTTGGTCATAAGGATGAATGTCGTCGGATGCACCTGAACGGTTGACCAGGGCGCGCCGCTGATTGTGCCAGTTAAATATACCGCCTTCGAGGTTATATATCGCACGACTCCCGGCTTTACGTAGGTCATCCTGTACATTTTCAATCAAAGCGGACGAGCGATAACCGACCGAACAGTAAAACACCAGCGTTTTACCTGGCACCATAGCTGCGAACTGTTTTATGAAATGCCGATTCGAGATGGCGGGTGGGACTCTAATCGCGCCTTCGAGATGACTGACCTCGTACTCCTCCCTTTGCCGTACATCGAACAGTATAATCTCTCGGGCGGACAGATTTGTTAATTGATCGGCCTTTATGTGGTTAACGTCGTCGAATTTCGCTTCGATGGTTTGATGAAATGCGGCCAGTTCAGACGAAGCATCAGCTAAAAGACTGGGGGGGCTAACCAGATAGATGACTAAAATTACCGATCGGAGAATCAACTTCATGGTCGCATTCTGCCATAACAGGGTGAATAATCCTAAACTCTGTGCCCGCGTGGCGTTGCCGTCAATTAAGGCTTCCGCTGGTTTTTGGCTTGCGTTATTATCGCTCGACCAATGCTACAGTTAACCCCGGTATATCAGAAGGTTTAATCTAGCATCAAACGACTTCAGCGAAGCATCGGAGCAAATGAATATGACTCGATATTCCGCATGGGCTGTTTTAAAAAACGGTTTTAGCGGTCAGAAAGACTGGGATCGTCAATGGCGCGATCCTGAGCCGAAAAAAGAATACGACGTAGTAATCGTCGGTGCAGGTTTGCATGGCCTGGCGACGGCTTATTATCTGGCGAAGAATCACGGCATTAAAAATATAGCCGTGTTGGAAAAAGGCTGGCTTGGCGGTGGTAATGCAGGTCGTAATACGACGATTGTACGCTCCAATTATATGATGCCGGGCAATCGGGATTTCTACGAACACTCGTTAAAACTGTGGGAAGAGCTGAGCCACGAACTCAACTACAACGTTATGTTCAGTCAACGCCACCATGTCTCGCTGTTTCACAGTCCGGCGGCTCGCGATGCAGCGGCGCGCCGTTACAATACCATGCGTTTAACCGGGTCTGATGGCGAACTCTGGGATTTGCCCACGCTGAAACGTGAAATTCCGCATCTCAATTATAACAACGCGCGTTTCCCGATTATTGGTGCGGCCGTGCAAAAACGTGCAGGCAATGCACGACATGACGCAGTCGCCTGGGGTTATGCGCGGGCTGCCGATAGTCAGGGTGTCGATATTATTCAGAACTGTGAAGTAACCGGTGTGAGTCGCGAGAATGGTAAAGTCACCGCACTGGAAACCGGTCGTGGGCGCATCGGTGCCGGGAAAGTCGGCTTCGCGGTAGCGGGTAATACCTCGCGATTATGGCAAATGGCAGGCCTTGGTAGTCTGCCGATCGAGAGTCATAAATTACAGGCCTTTGTTTCGGAACCAATCAAACCCCTGCTCGATCACGTTGTTGTTTATGGTGTCGGCGGTGCGCATTTTTATATATCGCAGTCGGACAAGGGCGGCATGGTATTTGGTGGTGATCTTGATTTTTATAAATCCTATGCGCAGCGTGGTAATTTACCCGTAGTTCAGGACGTCGCCGAATGCGCGACGGCGATCCTGCCCTGTCTCGGGCGTGTTCGTTTATTGCGTCACTGGTCGGGAGTGATGGATATGTCGATGGATGGTTCTGCGTTTATCTGCAAAACGCCGCTCGATAATCTATACCTGAATGCCGGCTGGAATTATGGGGGGTTCAAGGCAAGCCCGGGTTCCGGCTGGTATTTTGCCGATTTAATCGCCAATGATAGACCCGATCCGGTGATCGAGCAGTTCGATCTGGGTCGATTCAAACGCGGCGTTATCATCGACGAACGCGGTGCTGGACCGGATCCCAAGTTGCACGGTTAGAGTGAATAAATATGATTAGAATCAACTGTCCATTTTGTGGTGAGCGCGATCATACCGAATTTAGTTATGGTGGCGATGCTACGATTGTTTACCCCGAACTCGATGCCCCGATTGAAGAATGGCACGACGCAATTTTTATGCGAGAAAATATCCGCGGAATGCAATCGGAAACCTGGCATCACGCCAATGGTTGTCGCATGTGGCTGATTGTCGAACGCGACACCATGACCCATGAGATCAATTCGGTACGCCCAGCGCATGATGGCAATGCGAGGGTGTTGGCGAATTTTTCGACAGGCGAAGAGCAATGAGCGCAAAACGATTATCCCGGGGTGGTCGCGTCAATCGCGATAAAATTATCCGCTTTAGCTGGGATGGAACCCGCATGAGCGGTTATGAAGGAGACTCGCTGGCGTCGGCATTGATGGCAAATGGTGAAACCGTGTTAGGTCGTAGCTTTAAATACCACCGTACGCGCGGCATTATGTCGGCCGGAGTCGAAGAATCCGGCGCGATGGTAACGGTCGGTGAAGGAAGGCGACGCGATCCGAACGTGAAGGCGACCATGCAGGAGCTTTACTCTGGTCTTGTTGCCAGTGGCCAGAATGCCTGGCCGAATGTACGCTACGATATCGGTGCTGTGAATGGTTTATTTGGGCGCTTTTTTGCGGCCGGTTTCTATTACAAGACTTTTATGGGTCTGCCGCCAATGGAATGGGGTAGAGGCACCGGATTCTGGATGAAATATGAGCGTATCATTCGCAAAGCGGCCGGCATGGGTGAGGCATCACGAGAGGCCGATCCGGATGTTTACGATCATGCACATGGTTTTTGCGACCTGTTGGTGGTTGGCTCGGGTCCGGCAGGATTGTCGGCAGCTTTAACTGCCGCGAAGACAGGCCTCGACGTATTACTGGTAGAGCAGGATCACCAGCTGGGCGGTAACTGGCTTAATGAGCCAGGTGAAGAATCTGAAAGGCAGCGCCTGGATTTGATTAAAAAACTGGAAAAGGCCGGCGCTCGTACGATGACGCGTACTACCGCGTTCGGACTTTACGATTATGGTACCGCCGGCTTACTGGAGCGCGTTACCGATCATATGTCGCGTGCGGATAAGCAGCTCCCGCGACATCGGTTCTGGACGGTTCGAGCCAAACAGACAATTCTGGCAACGGGTGCTCTGGAAAGACAATTTGCCTTTGGTAATAATGATCGACCCGGTGTCATGAATGCTTCCGCGGGCCGAACCTATCTAAATCGTTATGCGGTGTTAGCAGGTCAGGATATCGTCGTCGCTACCAATAACGATTCGGCCTATGCAACGGCAGCGGAACTTTCCATCGCTGGCGCTGAAGTCAGTTTACTGGATTCCAGAAGAGTCATATCAGCGTCATTGATGACCCTGGTTGGTAATAGCGGTGTAAACTTACATACAAGATCGGCACCGCTATATGTGCGTGGTTCGCATGGTGTCAATGGGCTCGATATTGCCGTTGGTGATAATGCAGGCTGGACTGCGCATGGCTCGGAGTCATGTGATCTGGTTCTGGTATCGGGTGGTTGGTCGCCAGTGGTACATTTATTATCGCATCGTGGAATCAAACCCGTCTGGAATGCTGAACAAGCCTGTTTTGTTGCGCCCGAAACCGTGAATGAACCGATTTACATGGCGGGCTCGGCTAACGCCATCTGGAATACCGGGGAATGCATCACTTCGGGTCAGTCGGCAGCCGCTAAAGCGGTAAAGGCGCTCGGCGGTTCTATGCGTCAAAAGAAAGCCCCGCCAGCGGGCGGCTGGGAAAATCCGATTCAACCACTTTACGAAGTCAGCGTCGCGGGCCGCCATTTGAAAAGCTTTGTCGACCCGCAACACGATGTCACTACCGACGATGTTCGGCTCGCGCATCGTGAAGGATTTGTTTCGGTCGAACATTTGAAGCGTTATACCACGTTAGGTATGGCCACCGATGGCGGTAAAGTCGGCAATATTATCGGACTGGCGTTAATGGCGGATGCGCAGGGTAAAAGCATTCCCGAAGTCGGTACCACTACTTTTCGTCCGCCCTATACGCCAGTATCGATCGGTGCCTTAAAAGGCCGTAATGTTGACGAACATTTCCGTCCATTGCGGCGTACGTCGATGCACGACTGGAATCTTGAACATGGCGCGACCATGACCATGGCCGGGCTCTGGCATCGCCCCTGGTACTTTGCGCGCAAAGGCGAGGGTATTAGCGAAGCCTATGTGCGCGAGAGTGAAACCGTACGGCGAAGCGTTGGATTATGCGATGTCACTTCGCTAGGTAAAATTTCCATCCAGGGCCCCGATGCCACCGAGTTTCTCAATCGAATCTATAGCAATCCATTTGCCAAATTGCCGATCGGGAAAGCGCGCTACGGCATCATGTTGCGTGATGACGGCATCGTCATGGATGACGGCACTACCTGGCGTTTATCGGAGACCGACTATTTCATGACTACCACTACTGCACATGCGGGTAAGGTTATGGTCTGGCTGGAAGAATTACTACAAACGCGCTGGCAGGAATTTCGTGTTCATGTGACATCGGTTTCAGAACAGTGGGCGGGTAGCGCCGTCGCCGGACCGAAATCACGCGAGGTGCTGGAGGCCTGTGTCGATGATCCGTCTGTAATGTCAAACGATGCATTTCCCTTTATGGGCGTGATCGAAACGACTTTGACGGGTGGTATTCCGGTTCGTATTGCGCGCATCAGTTTTTCGGGTGAAATGGCATTCGAAGCCTATGTACCTTCCGATTACGCTAATGCAATGATGGATTTACTCTGGGCCGCAGCCGAGCCACTCGATGGTTGCCTTTACGGCCTCGAGGCACTTGGCGCACTACGCATCGAGAAAGGCCATGTCACCGGCGCCGAACTCGACGGGCGCGTCACCATCGACGATGCAGGGCTGGGTAAAATGGCGGCAACCAATAAGTCATTTATCGGCAACGCAATGCGTAACCGACCCGAGTTGATGCGTGAAGATCGCCCAAAACTGGTTGGTATTAAACCGAAAGACAGCAACCAGACCTTTAACGCCGGGGCGATATTGTGTGCTCAGAACAAGGTATCAGGGTTGGGCGAAGGCTGGATAACCGCGGTCACGCATTCACCGGCGCTTGGCCACTGGATTGGGCTTGGATTCATATCGAGCGGCCACGAAGCCTGGGCAGGCCAGGCTGTAATCGCGGCGGACCCGGTACGCAAGGGCAATATCGAGGTCGAAATAATTTCGCCTCATATGTACGACCCGAGCGGGGAGAGAATGTATGGTTGATCGAATCTCGGCACTGGCCGGGCACTACCATAAGGGTAAATCCGGTCTGATAGGTGACGGTGAAGCGGGGGTTAAACTCGAAGACGTGAAGGGTTTGGTCCTGTATCAGGTAGCGGCCTGGCCGGATTGCGTCGATGCCGTCGGCGTACTGGTTGCAAAAGCGGCTG
The DNA here is from genome assembly GCA_964651385.1 of uncultured Gammaproteobacteria bacterium. GTDB lineage: Bacteria > Pseudomonadota > Gammaproteobacteria. The sequence continues at coordinate 21,075 of CAZYYM010000032.1, forward strand.
GTAGCCAACAGGCTCCCGGACCCTGTAAAGCCGATGCCGGTAAAAATGCAGCGGCACTTCGTATCGAACCTTTAAAGTGGTGGTTATGGGGCGTAAAGGCACCTGAAATTGATGCGGAGCTGGGTGCAACATTGGATATATCGCACTCGCGGACGCAGATACGAATAACCGGCCCCCAAGCTACCTCGCTTTTAAATCGACATTTATCGCTTGATTTACGTGAGCTGTCGTTTCCTGTTGGTTCGGTAGCATCTTCGGTGATTCATCATGTAGGTGTCACATTGTGGCGGTCCGACAAAGGTTTTGAGCTGTTTATCCCGCGCGGTTTTGCATTGTCACTGTGGGAAGGCATAGTCGAATCTGCGACTCAATTCGGGCTTGAAGTGGTTTGATTTGTTGAATCTCGACCCTTCTACCGATCAATGCAACTCAAACTTTGCGATCAAAACCGGCAGCAGCATCAGATTGGCCAACAGGGCGGTCATCATCGCCAGCCCCGATAGCAGGCCGAAGTAAATTGTCGGGATAAAATTGGATAAGGACAGTATCGAAAACCCCAGTACCACGGTGACAGTAGTGTAATAAAGCGCCCGCGCGATACTGTTGTGACAGCGCTTTATGGCGGCCCAGTAGTCGTTATCGAGTGCAAATTCGGCACGAAACCGGTGGATGTAGTGGATCGAGTTGTCGACACCGATACCAATGCTGATCGCGGCGATTGTTATCGTCATAATGTCCAGTGGTACGCCGATCCAGCCCATCAAACCGAGTACCAGGCCTGCCGCGATCATGTTGGGAATCAGCGCCGCGACGGATAGGCGAATAGAACGGAAGAGGAAAATAAACATCGCAAAGATTACCGCGAAAACTGCACCGATAGTAAGGATCTGCGAGCGAAACAGGCTTTGTAACAGGTTATTGTACAAAACGGCCATACCAGAGACATTGATCTGTTCTGCCCCCAGACCCAGCTTGTCGGTCAGGTCGAAGTGAATTCGGTCGAGTAGTTGCTGGCGACGCAGGGTTTTGTCCGATTCGTAAAGGCGAATGCTAAAGCGGAGCTGATTTCCATCCGGTGAAAGATATGGGTCTATCAACGTTTTTTTGACATTTTCCGGAAGACGCTTGTAGACGACTGCAAGTTTAAAATCACTATAAGGCTTGCCACCGTTGAGTTCCTCCAGCAATTTCATACCGGTATGTATGGACAGGACTTTGCCGGTTTCAGGCAGGCTTTCGAGATAGGCATGGATATCAGCTACTTCCAGTAATCCATCGCTATTAAACCAGTAGCTGGACGCCGTAATATCACCGTCATTTTGAAATTCTTCGTTGCTGTCATCGGCAAACTCGTCTTTCGGTGCGTCGATAATGACGTCCATAGGCGTGGTGCCACCGAGTCTTTCATCGATGAGCGACATACCCTGGTAGATTTCGGTACTGTCCTTGAAATAATCGATGAATCGATTTTCCACCGAAAGCCGTGGAATACCGGTAAGGGCGACCAGCAGCATGATTCCGAACAGCAACAAGGTAAGACCTGTCTTCCTGTGGATGAACTCCGCAACCGAAGCAATCAGTTTGCTGGTGAGGTCCGTTCCCGGACTGGTCTCAGTACGCCTCATCAACATCATTGCCGCCGGAAATACAGTGAAGGCGAGTAAAAATGAAATGCTAATACCGATTACCATCATCCAGCCAAAATCGATTACCGGGCGGATGCCGCTAACCAGTAGCGAGCCGAACGCCACCATGGTGGTCAGTGCAGTGTATAGACAGGGTGAAAACTTGCTTTGCAAGGTGTTTTTCACCAATGTCGCTTGATCGGTTTCGGCGTTCAACGTGCACAGTTCACGATAGCGTACTATCAGGTGAATGATGAGTGACAGAGTAATGATCAGCAGTAATGAAACGAAATTTGATGACACCACGGTTACCGGCCAACTTGCCCAGCCGAGATATCCCATCATGGTTAAGGCGCTGGCCATGCATACGCCCATCGGTAGTAATACCCACCGGATTTTTCTGAAAGACAGACTCAGGATGACGACGATGAAGATGATGACCCCGGCACCGAACACTTTGAGGTCGCTGCGGATGAAAGAAATCGAATCCGAAGCAATCATCGGTACGCCACCGAGAAACAGTGTGGCTTTGTCGCGGAAATTATCCATTACCGCTCGCACCTGTTTTATCGACTGATCGATTCGCTGTTTTTGCAACAGGTTCTCGGTTTTGATCTGGTCGTTAAGCTGTTGTAACCGATGTCTGCCGTCAACCAGTGTGTCGAGTTTTTCGTACAAGCCGTCGCGTTCGTTTTTGAGATCGTTGAGCCGCTTATTGGCGACAAGATTGACCTGCATTGCTGTCGTTTTACCATCGCTACTGACCAGCAGTTTCTGGTACAGTGGGCTATTGGTCATTTCCTTTTCGGCCAGCAGGATATCGACGTCATCGCTTTCCAGCGTACGCGCCTGCTTCGACATTTCCGCCAGAGTCATCGGAGGGCTGCTAACTAAAGGTACATCGAGCAGACTGATAATAGAATCCACATGTTCGATAGCTTTGAGTTGTTGACGAAGTTGACGGATATCGTCCAGCGTTGTTTCGTCAAACAACGGATCATTCGGGCTGTAGGTAACAATCAGGAAATCGTCAGAGCCGTAACGCTCGCGCACCCCCCGGTAATAATTCAATGCTGCGTCGTTTTCCAGTATCAACGAATCGGCAGAGGCATCGAGTTCAAAATCGGTGATATGATAAAAGAAAAACGCCATCACCAGAGCGGTAAGCAATAATGTAATAATGGGTTTGCGTAATACCGAGTTGTTATAAAGATTAATTAGTGATGATGCCATGGCTAAGTCCGGCTTCGAGGCTGGCAAAAAGGGCTAATCATACCTGCCTGGGGTGAATAGGCAAAGTTACACATAGTAATAGTTTTTACTAGCCGAGCGAGTGGTAGTTTGATCGTGGAAATCGAGTATAGCCCCATTGATACTGCTCCGGTCTTTGTGTAATCAGTTTTTTAATTTCCCGGTTCATATATTCGAGACTGTGTTGCTGACTTGACGCCAGCCTGTCATGTGCCAGGGGTTCGATCGTCAGATAAAAAGAATTATCGCTTCTTTCGCGAAACAGGCTGGCGATGAATACATCGCATTCTATGCGGCTACAAAGATTGTGTATGAGTGTTGAAGTGGGTGTCTCCCGACCAAAAAACGGCGCCAGGGCCCGGGCTTTATCTCCCTTAGGGCGTTGATCGGGAAGGATCATCACAGTGTTTCCCCGTTTCAGACCCCGGCTGAGTTGCCGCAACCCGGTTGAATCAATAGGTAACATATTTGCACCGTTTCTACTACGCGCATTCAAAATGAATTGGTCAATCGAGGCATTTGTTCGCGGTTTATATAGGCACATGTAGTCATTTTGTCTGGCCAGCCAGAGATTGAGCAATTCCCAGTTACCCAAATGCGGTACAATGACAATGCGACCCTTTTTACTCCGCTCAAAATTATTGCAGATGCTTGTGGATGTAATCCTGGTGAGAATTTTCTCAACCGGCCAGCACCAGACGGCAGCGAGTTCCGATACCAGATAGCAGGCGTGTTTTGTCGTCTTACGACATAAATTTTGATGCGCCAGCCTATCCAGTTCCGGGAAGCACATCTGAATATTCTGATCGATGAGCTTCGATATATCGTTTGGAATAATCGAAATGATCAAGCTGGCAAAATCAGCCATTCGATATTGAATGCTTAAGGGTAATACCGAGAGCACCTTTAATACGCGTAATAATGTCAAGATCTTGTCGACGGTGGTATTCAGGATTTTTTGATTCTGGCCCAGCTGTCGCGCAAGGTCATGGTGCGATTGAAAATCGGTTGCTCTTCAGTCGAGTCTAAATCGCTAATAAAATAACCCAGCCGCTCAAACTGGTAGGCGAGTTTGTTACCAGCTGCTTTAACCGCGGGCTCAAGTTTGGCATTGTCAGCAACGACATTTGATTCGGGATTGATCGCCGAAACAAATTCCGCATCGTCGCCGGGATTGGTGGTATTGAACAAACGATCGTATAAGTTGACACGGGCGTCGACAGCATGCCTTGCGCTGACCCAGTGAATCGTGCCTTTGACCTTGCGGCCATCCGCAGTTTTACCCCCCCGGCTTTCCGGGTCATAGTGACAAATTAGTGAATCGATGCTGCCGTCGGCGTTTTTGATGACTTCTTTACAGGTGATGTAATAGGCAAACCGTAAACGTACTTCGCGCCCCACACTCAATCGGAAGAATTTCTTCGGTGCGTCTTCCATGAAGTCGTCGTGCTCGATATAAATTTCTCGACTGAAAGGAATCTCTCTATTGCCAGAATCCGGATGCTGCGGGTAATTAACGCCGCTGACCATTTCCTGCTGGCCCTCAGGATAATTTTCGATGACGATTTTGAGCGGGTTGATCACCGCCATACGGCGTTCGGCTCGACGATTTAAATCGTCACGCAGTGCATTTTCCAGTACACCCATTTCGATGTGACTGTCTTTTTTGGTGACGCCGATCATGCCGCAAAAAGCAACAATAGATTCAGGGGTAAAGCCACGACGCCGCATTCCGGAAATAGTGAGCATACGCGGGTCGTCCCAGCCGCTAACGTGACCATCGACCACCAGTTGGTTGAGTTTGCGTTTACTGGTCAGCGAGTACTCCAGTTGCAGGCGGGCAAACTCGGTTTGTTCGGGTCTGGTCGGAATTTTTCCAGCGAGCCTGTCGAGAAGCCAGTCGTAGAGCGGGCGATGATCCTCGAATTCCAGCGTGCAAAGCGAATGGGTCACACCCTCGATAGCATCCGACAAGCCGTGGGTGAAGTCATAGAGCGGATAAACACACCATTGGTCTCCGGTATTGTGGTGGGTGACGTGACGAATCCGATATATGATCGGATCACGCATATTAATATTGCCTGACGACATATCAATTTTAGCGCGCAGCACGTGTTCGCTATCGGCGTATTTGCCGGCCTTCATGTCTTCGAAGTATTGTAGATTTTCCTGCGGACTGCGTTCCCGATAAGGACTGTTGACGCCGGGCTCTTTGAGTGTGCCACGATTTCTGCGAATCTCGTCAGCGCTTTGGCTGTCGACATAGGCATCGTCCTGTTTGATTAAATCAACCGCATAGGCATACAATTGATCGAAGTAATCTGAAGCAAATGGATTACTGTGCCATTTGAAACCCAGCCACTCGACATCGCGCCGAATCGCCTTTACGTATTCGACGCTTTCCTTCTCGGGATTGGTATCATCGAATCGCAAGTTGCAATAACCGCCGAAATCGCGAGCGACACCGAAATTCAGGCATATAGACTTGGCGTGACCGATATGCAGATAACCGTTTGGTTCCGGGGGAAAGCGCGTTATTACCTGACGGGTTTTACCACTTTTGATGTCGGCTGCGATCATATCGCGTATGAAATTGGAGGCGTCGTGGGCGACACTGCTGGAATCTGACATGTGGGCGGATTTTGTCGAGGGTTTGAGTGGCGCTATGTTAACCGATCCAGGCGTAAATCTGAATATGAATCGCGGTGATCTAAATGGCTGAATTCCATTCAGATAATTTATCGTCGGGATTGGCTTCTGCGCGGGTAATTATTTTTCGAGATTCGGAACCGAGATAGATAAAACCGATAATTCTTTCGTTGTCATCGAGACCCAGCGCCGAACACACACGGTCATCATAGGCATTATCGCCGGTCAGCCAGATAGATCCAAATCCCATGGCGTTACTAGCCAGCAAAATATTATGTGCCGTTGCACCGGCACAGAGTAACTGCTCAATTTGCGGGATTTTCTGCGATTCGATCAAACAGGCCACAACGACGACTATCAGCGGCGCACGCAACGGCTTATCCTGCTGTTTCTTCAAATATTCGGGACTGATATTCGGATCACGTCGTTTGCTTGCCTCGGCAAATACCTTCGACAGTTCCATCCGGGCCTGACCTCGTATGCTGATGAATCGATAGGGCTGGATTCGGCCATGATCGGGCGCGCTCATGGCAGTTTTCAGGATCTGTCTTAATTGATCGGCGTCGGGCGCAGGTTCGATCATCAGGCGAGCTGGTGTAGAATGTCGGTTCAGGAATTGCAACTGCAGGTTCATGAAATGGTCTGATAGATGCGAAAGCTGCCTATTATAGACAAAGGAGAAAAATAGCAAACATGTTAAAAAGTTTTATTCAGTGGTTACTCATTCTATCCCTGGCGGGGATTCCCATGGTAGCCCAGGCGGCCAACAAACTTGAGCATCATCCCTCACCGTATCTGGCTATGCATGCCGGTGATCCGGTCAACTGGCAGCTTTGGAACGAAGATGTATTTAAACAGGCACGCGAACAAAATAAGCTGATATTTGTCTCTGTGGGTTACTTTTCGTGCCACTGGTGTCATGTCATGCAGCGCGAGAGTTATCAGGACAAATCTGTTGCTGAAACGCTGAATTCACACTTCCTGTCGGTGAAAGTAGATCGGGAACTACGACCTGAACTGGATCGGCGTCTGATCGATTTTGTCAGTCGTGTGCGCGGAAACGCGGGTTGGCCGCTACATGTCTTCCTGACACCCGATGGATATCCGGTTACCGGTTTTACCTATTTACCCAGGGAGGTTTTCAACGACGTCATTTTGCAATTACAACAGCAATGGCTGACTCGACAAGATGAAATTAAAGAAGCGGCGCAGAAGTATTACCTTGCTTCACTCGCCGATGACAAAGGTAATCAATTGCTGGAGTCGTCCGGAATAAACGTCGAGGCTCTCGCCAATGCATTTATAGCGCAGGCCCTGCAGGTTGCCGATGAGTTGCAGGGTGGTTTCGGCGATGCTGGAAAATTCCCGCAATTCCCGCAATTATTCTCATTGCTGCAATTGGTCGGGCAGGGCGGGTTTAATCATCCTGAATTGTCCGATTTTATACATCTGAGTCTGCGTGAGATGGCAGGCCGCCATTTAATGGATCATATCAACGGTGGATTTTTCCGTTACACCACCGATCCCGACTGGCAAACCCCGCATTACGAAAAAATGCTCTACGACAATGCCCAAATGGTTTTGCTGTATTTACAGGCCGAACAGCAGTGGCCGGACAGGGGTTATGGTGAAGTTGCTGAAAACACACTGGATTTTATACAGACTCATATGAAGCATCCGCAGGGTGGATATGTGTCGAGTATATCGGCAGTTGATGGCAATGGCCGTGAAGGCGGCGGATATCTGTGGCGTCGCGAAGAGTTGAAAAGAACGCTGGGCGAGGATGACTTCGAGTATATCGCAGGTATATGGCAGCTTGGCGCACCCATGGCAGATGGTGATTTTCTGCTTCAGCCACTGGTGGGTTTGACCGCACAGGGCGATTTAAAACGTAATCGCCAAATAAAAAAGCAACTACAACGTGTTGTTAAAGCCGTTATGCCGATCGACAGCAAGCGACTGGCGAGTTGGAATGCGCTGGTATTACAGGCGCTGGTGGCTGCGGCGAGGTATGATAAAAATTATCGAGCCACCGCCGAGGAACAATACGAGTTTATGATGCAGGCCTTTATAGATCGGGGGCGCTTAGTCCGTTTTGCGGGGAATCAGGCGCTGGCTGAATCGACCTTTGAAGACCTGGCGTTTGTTGCCAATGCCTTTCAGCAGTACGGCGATTTAGTGTCAGACGGGGGGGCAATTGATCAGGCACGCTTGCTCGCGTCAAACGCGTATCAGCGTTTCAACAGAAATGGTAAATGGGAAACCAGTGAACAGTCTCTGCTGCCGAACTCTGTCGGGCATTGGCTGCTAAAGGATAGTGCGATCACTTCGCCGTTGACACAATGGCTGGAGGTGGCACTCAAGTTACCTAAATCGCAGGTACAGCTACCCGCCGAGTCGCTCGATACAATTTATCGAGTGACCCGTAATATGATTGATAGACCTTATTATTATGGTTCACTGATCGCACTGAGACATCGACAGGCTGAGTAGTCGGGATGCTTCCCGAACGGCCGAAAATGCTACACTGCGTTTTTTAAATACGCTCAGGCGATTGCCATGATTCACTACCAAATCACCAGCCGGGATCCGTCAAGCCATTATTTCAGTGTCGGCCTGTCGATCGATAATCCGGATCCGCAAGGCCAATGCGTGAGGCTGCCTAACTGGATTCCGGGGAGCTATATGATCCGCGATTTCAGCCGCCATCTGGTCGATATGCGGGCATCCTGCGACGGTGAAAAGCTGAGTATTGTTCAAGTCGATAAATCGAACTGGCGTGTCGAACCCTGTCACAGTCTGCTTGTTATCGAATACCTGGTATATGCCAACGATCTTTCGGTGCGTGGCGCGCATCTCGATCATACGCATGGCTATTACAACGGTACCAGTGTGTTTCTGGAAGTCATTGGGCGGGTACAGGAGTCTTGTGAAGTCTCAATCGGGAAGCCGGTCAGCAAAGCTTGTCGCAAATGGAAATTAGCCACCACTCTGAAAGTCAGGGAAACTGACGAATCTGGTTTTGGGATATACAGCGCCAGGGATTATGATGACCTGATCGATCATCCTGTGGAAATGGGTGAATTCCAGCAGATTCGATTCGAAGCCTGTGGCGTGCCGCACGATATTATTCTTACCGGTCGATTCGTTTGTGATGCGGTGCGTCTAGCCGATGATTTAACCCGTATCTGTGAACAGCATATCCGATTTTTCGGTGAACCGGCACCAGTCGATTATTACCAGTTTCAAGTTCTGGTCGTGGGGAACGGCTACGGCGGTCTAGAGCATCGTAGCAGCACCAGTTTGATCTGTAGTCGAGATAGTCTGCCGCAACCGGGCGATAATGAAATGAACGACCGTTATCTTGAATTCCTCGGCTTATGCAGCCACGAGTATTTTCATACCTGGAATGTCAAACGCATTAAACCGCTGGTATACGAACCTTATCAACTACAGTCCGAAGTTTATACCGAATTGCTCTGGGCATTTGAAGGCATTACTTCCTACTACGATGACCTTGCGCTCGTGCGCTGTGGTTTAGTCGAGGCGGAAAAATATTTGGAATTACTGGCACAAACCATGACCCGTGTATTGCGTGGTAAAGGCGCTAGTCGGCAATCGGTCGGAGAATCGAGTTTCAATGCCTGGACCCGGTTTTATAAACAGGATGAAAATGCCGTGAACGCCATTGTCAGCTATTACGCCAAGGGAAGTTTAATCGCGCTTTGTATCGATTTGAAAATGCGCAGCCTGAGTCAGGGAAAGCAAAGCCTGGATAATGTCATGCATGTACTCTGGCAAAAATGGAAAAGAGGTTCTCAGGGCGTGCAAGACAATGATATACAGAATATCGTCAGCCAGCTTTGTGAAACCGATTTAGAGGATTTCATGCAAAGTCTGATACATAGAACCGATGAATTACCTTTGCAGGAATTGTTAAAAACGGTCGGAATCGATTTTAGTCTGCGAGTTACCGCAAACCAGAATGACAAGGGTGGTAAGGATATCGAAGGTCGGCTGCCCGAAGTGGCATTCGGTGCTTTTTTGAGAGATGAAAATTGCGCTCTACGAATAATGCGAGTCGAGGAAGGCGGTAGTGCCCAGCTGGCGGGTCTTGCAGCTGAAGATCAGATAATTGCTGTTAATGGTATCAAACTGGCAATGGACCAATTTGAACGTTTATTACTACTGGCTAAACCGGGTGATTGTTGGAATGTACATATTTTTCGACGCGACGAGCTGAATCATCTGGAAGTGACTTTGCTGCCTGCGGATGCCAATTCTGTCGTACTACATATTGATGATCAGCCGACGCCAAAACATCTTTCCTGGTTACACAATTCTTAATAATAATGAAAGTTGCTCAAGAGTCCGAGCCTGAATTACTCCATCCGGCTGAGATCGAATCGGAGCTCATTTCGAAGGGACTGGGTGATCACAAACTGGTTTACCATCGGCAAACACAATCAACAAATTCTGATGTTATGCAGTATTTCGAGAACACCGGCCAACTTTCGATCGCAACCTGCGAAGCGCAAACCGCAGGTAGGGGTCGACGAGGTCGTCAGTGGATATCACCCTTCGCACAGAATATTTACTGCACTGTTGGATTGGTAAAGTCGCTACCTGCGTCGCAGCTAGGGTTGCTCAGCATTGTGAGCGGCATTGCGCTGTGCAAAGCACTGGCATCCTGTGGTATTGAAGCTGTGCAGGTGAAGTGGCCGAATGACCTGGTATTTGATAATGGTTATAGAAAACAGAAACTCGGTGGCCTGTTGATAGAATCTAAGCCAGTCGTCGACGGCTATTTTCTGGCAATTGGGTTTGGTTTGAATGTGCACATGAAGCGGTGTGAACTCGACGCTATAGCGCAGCCTGCAATCAGCCTTGGTCTGATTTCAAAAATGAATCTTGAGCGACAAGCAATATTGGTGACGGCAATCGAGGCGCTAATAGCGGCTATCAGACAATTTGACGAATCAAATGTAGAATCTCTGGTGGATGATTTTTGTCTGCACGATGCATTTCACCACCAACAGATTTGTGTCCTGAATGGCGATGACCAAATCAAGGGTGTCAATGTAGGCATCAATGGCAAGGGTCAGTTATTACTGAAAACCGGGCAGGGCGTGCTGACTTTTTCTGCGGCGGAAATTTCGCTACGGGAGATAAGCTAGTGTTGTTGCTGGACCTGGGTAATAGTTCTATCAAGGCACAGAACTGGCAAGAGGGCATATTACGATCGTCTTGCAGAATCAGGATAAAATCCGGCTGGCGAGCCCGGTTTGAAAGCTATTTGTCGACTACCGACGCCAGCGACTGCTACTACGCAGGTGTACCGGGCGCCGAGGCTCGGTATGATGTTGAGGATTGTCTTGTACAAAGGATTGGACAGCAGCGAATGCATCGTTTGCAGCCACAGGCCCGGTCAGGAAAAATAATTAGTGCCTATCCAAATCCTCAGGCTATCGGTATTGATCGCTGGTTAGCATTACTCGGTGCGGCAAATCTAACCCGGTCTGACGCGATTGTAGTCGATGCCGGCAGCGCGATAACGGTTGACCTGCTTACAGCGGATGGGAAACACCAGGGAGGTGCTATATTACCGGGATTTAACACCTCACTTGTTGATTTCAAACGAATATTATCGGTTGCTGATTTCAATCATCCGGATATTGCAATTGTGGAGACGCCCGGCAACTCTACTGAAAGCTGTATTCACATGGTTGATAATTTGGAGGATACTGGTTACCTGCAAAATTTGATTGAGCGCTGGTTCAAATATATGACCAATGATGCAGTATTAATCGTAACGGGTGGAGATGCACGTCGCCTGAGGCGGTATCCACAACACGACACCCTGCTGGTGCCCGATCTGGTTTTTCTGGGCATGCGACAACAACTGGAATACTGCAAATGAAGATATTTTTTAGCCTGTTGTTACTCGCGAATATAGGCTTTGGGCTGATGCAATGGCTATTGCCTTACGAACAGTTATTTGTCGAGACTCCTAAAATTCAAGTGGCCGAAAAATTACATCTGCTTAGAGAGCTGGATAAATCAGCTGCAGTTGATAGCGAAAGTCCGGTACCCGAGAGTAGTCTATTGGTAAACGAGAAATCGGTTAATCAACTGATATGTTACACAATTGGTCCGTTCAAGGACAAAACACGCGCACTGGAAATAAGCGGACGGTACGCAGCGAGCAAAATAAAAACCCGACTCAAATCAAGTCAGGAAAAGGAGTATCTGGGTGTTATGGTATATTTGTCTGGACACAAAACCCGTCAACAGGCAATCATGACTGCGGAAAAACTCACCGCCCAAGGGATTAGTGATTATATCATCGTCAATGATCCGGACAAATCAAACGTACTATCGCTTGGTGTATTTGGGTTGAAGAAAAATGCCGAACGATTGTCAAGTAAACTGAAAGCCCTGAATTATCCTGTGGAAACAGAAGCAAGGTATCGAGATAGAACTATTTACTGGGTTTACTACCGGCGCTCTAACGAAAGCGAGGCAAAGTTGCTAATCGACCCGCAAGACATCGGCAATGGCGTTGGTCAGATTCCCGGTCAATGTAGCTAAAGGAATATCAAAGCGCTTGCCAATAATAGGCAAAAACAATAGAATTCGCGATCCTGGCGAGGCCACGTAGCCTTAAACGCGGCCGCTTCGGCTGCCCCCGGGAGATGACATAATAAAAATTGAATATGCCGGCGTAGCTCAGTTGGTAGAGCAACTGACTTGTAATCAGTAGGTCCCGAGTTCGACTCTTGGTGCCGGCACCATTTT
>CAZYYM010000033.1:0-32454 GCA_964651385.1 uncultured Gammaproteobacteria bacterium
CATGCTGATTCTCGTATCGTGGCTATAGAGGGGCATTCTTCTTTATGAAAATCTCTCTGCAGGAAATGCCGACGCTGACGATTGTATTCTTCCGGGTAGCTTTCACCGCTATTGCGCTCGGTGTATTCATGAAAATTGTCGGCCAGCCCCAGCCGGCGGATTTTACGGTCTGGCGCTCAGTTGACCCTGGATGAATCGCTGTCACTCAATCATGTGCTGGGTATGCTATTGATCGCACTGGGTTTACTGACCATCGACGGTCGACTGTGGCGAAGTAGAAATGTTAATTGCCGAACTATTTCAGAACTGAAGGATCAGTAAAAATCGCTCCATCGACTGGTTTTCTTGATATCGATTTCAGTCAGGTTTAACTGTATAGTCCTTTGCTGGTTGTGTAGCCAGGTGTTGGTATAGCGCCTGCCGTCGTCCCTGTCTTCGATTCGCAGTTCCAATCTCAATGGCGTATCGATCACTTCCTCATCCCCCGGCGCCAGCTGCTTGAAAGCATCCAGAATTTCAGACTCATTAAACGTATAGCGGATCGTATAAGCCTGTCCTTCCGGACTCTTCCAGATAAAACTCATATATTTTGGTATTGATTTCGGCTGGGCCTGGATAGATTCATCAACTGGAAACAATCGGTAATCCATTTCCCCGTTGTAAAAATCCATTTTTTCGATGATGACGGGTTTGCCGGGTGAAACGACATCCAGATGCCAGTTGTAGCGGATATGGTATCGATCCCATTGACCGTAGGGGACGCCGTTTTGGTTTAGGGAGGTTAGGGCTTCCGGGGTGAGGGTTTCGAGTAATCCATTTTTTACGTATTGGTCTCGAGATATTTCTGGATTATTGTTGACTCGTTCCCATGGGATATCGACTTTCTCAGCATGTCCATAAAACACTTCAGTACGCCTGTCCAGACCATTTAGCCAAACTGAAACAACACCGCCAGGGGCAACTCCTGCAAAAATTCGGCTATAGGTTGTTTGTCCACGTTCTTTTGGGCTGTAGTAGCCGGATTCAAATAGTCCCAGAATATCCTTATAAGGCAAGTCAAAACTGCCTCGATAAAATTCGTTTTCAGTATACGAAAAAAAGGCTATGTAAAGATTCTTAGGCAGTGGTTTGAGATCAGTTCCAGTGATGTGATGCGACACGGCTTTGCCCCAGCCTTTGTGGATTAGTTTCTTATTTGGTATATATAACGAATCACCATCAGGATAGATGAAATTTCCATCGATTATTTTCATCGGGTAGTTTCTTGGCGCACTATCTCCTGCCAGCCAATCAAATTTATCCATCATTCCTCCTAAACCGGTCAATAATATAAAAGCCAATAATGTGAAGACAATAATAAATCTAACCACTGTGCACCAAACGTTTTCTTCGCCTATCTGAAAAATTTGGCTTGTGAGGTCTAAAAACAGCAGCTGACCGTGTTAAATGAGCTGAAAAATGCAGGTATCCATGCCTTAATTTGGATAACCAGGGATAAGGATGACTTGAAAGCCATTGATCCGGGCCTATCCCCCCGCCGGTAGTAGCATATAATTTCAAATCAATGGATACATCGGATAGTAACGACGGTATGTTTTCATCGCTCTCCAATTCTGCCAACAGATTCATCCCCGAATTGCGTGCAAACTCCGCCATTATTTGTAAAGGTATCCGGCCGTAGTGATGTTTAATACCACTACGCTTAGCCATCAAAGAACTTAGGGAGGGGTATGCGCCTGCTTGAGGAGAATATGCTACTGGTGGTGTCTCCACTTGAATTTCACTGTCCCGATAATAACCCCACTCAATTAATCGCCTGCGATCTGTTTCCAGTTCGCTCGCGGAGAATGATTCATTGAGCTTTAGTGATTCGTCCGTGTTATCACGATAACCTCCACCTATATCGGAATGCGCCCCGGGCAAAAAGATTTGTTTTCCCCGACCGCCGACGCTGTTGATATTCGTCAGCGAGAAATTGGTGCGATGTTCATCCGCCGACACCAGATGTATGACTTTCTCTACCTCAGGGCGTCCTATAGCATCCAGTTTCAGTGAATAGGTATCATTACTATGGCTTATACCTTCGGATGCAACCGTGTCATAGAGACCGACAAATCGGACTTTGAGATTCTTCGGTTCGATTTGATATCCAGCATTTTGAAGGCGTAAATAAATTGGACGGGCAGGAATAGTAACTTTACCTCGTCGATTTGGTGTATCGCTTAATAATTGGTAAATAAAGTATCTTGCTGCCGCAGCGCCCCGACTAAAACCGAATATATCGAAAACCAACTCCTCGATAATGGCATCATCGCTAACAACTTCACTAATCAAGGCATTGATCTTTGCCAAACCAATATTAACCTTGGCCTTAACCCCGGTTGTCCCCATACCAAGCGCATAGCCTACAGTGGAATCACCGCCCTCATCCGTAGTTCCAATACCTTCTACGTACGTATGCAAGCTCACATCGAAGCCCGAAGCATCGTCAACGTAAAGCTCCATTTTCGCCACATTACTCAAATCATTCTGATAACTGTCACTTTTCTCTCCATGCTCCTTAAATGCCGAGCTATCCTGCTGCCTGGCTTCGGTGTTGGTGCGGTTGTTCAGGGTGCCGTCAAAAAATACGCTGTAACGTACTTTGACGCGGACTTCCTTCTGCTCTTCCGGTTGTTCCTCTTCTTCTTCGACAGCGGCAAAAGCGCCTTCACCCAGTTCGCTCATATTACCTTCCTTCTAATTCTAGCTGCCCATTAACAGTTTCTCGACCACTACCGCGGCGCGGGCGGTCCGGTCAGAGGAACTATAAACCAGGCTGGCTGTCGGCAGAGGTTTTCTTTTTAGACTCTCCACGGCCAGCGCGATTAACACGGGGCCTGTAGCTGTACCAATATCACCATAACAATCGGCGGGGTGCTCAAGCGTTAAATCGGTATCCAGGTGTTTGCTGTTGCGAAGGCAGGCTGCTCCATATTCCTTCGCCCAGAAGTTTTCGCCATTCATGCTGGCGTGAATGTTTGTTATCGGCGGTCCCTGATAGCTTGCCAGCGCTTTCTGAAATGCCTGGTTTAATCCGTCACCCAGGCATGGGGTATCGCTATATATATGACCTGGTTCCGTGGCAATACCCGGCAGGTGTAACGCAAAAATAGCGCCATCGTGCTGTAAGGCCATATGTACATGCCGGGTTAACACCAGGAAGGCTGCGGCTTCGCCGGGAACGAAGCCGTCGGCCACGCCCGGAGCAGTGGTCCTTGATGTCTCATTCAGAAAATTCAATAGCGCGTAATCCCGGTAACTGTCACTGCCGCCCACGAGGACATAATCACAGTCGAGGCCATACAGGTATCGGTGCGCAAGGTCAAGCGCCTCGATACCGCCGGCCCGACCGCTTTGTATGCTGCGTGACTGTTTTGAATCGATGTCGAGTTCTGCCTGGTTGACGAGATTATTCAGCATTTTCCTGGCGGGGCAATGACCGACATAGGGTATATCTTGAGGTAAAGCCAGAATCAAGGGCATGGTCTTTTCACTGCCGGCCTGTGCCACGGCTTCGCTTGCGGCAATAATCGCCATTTTAATTTGACGGTCCATCAATTCGCCATGTTCCGAGCCTATATCCAGTTCAGTTTCAAATTCGTCGAAAATCTGGTGCGGTACCGTTGCAAAAGTTATCGGCTGGCCTTCAGGCGTCAGGTATTCGGAAGCTTCAAAGGCACTGATATCGGCCCGAACGGCGGCCACGGTTTGAGCTGTATTTGCGCCTACGGCGGTAATCATGCCGCTAGCGGCGAGGTAAATTTTCTGCGCGTGCTGCATTTCCCTGATTGACTATTTCTTATTCCAGAAAATCTCGTTTAGTGTCGTTCAGTCTAGCGCTTTTCATGGTTTAACTAAACCCTGGTATTTTTATCGATGGGGAGGTTTTGAACTTTTGCAAGTAAGTTGACGTTTACGTAAACGTAATATATAGTCCGCTGTCTTGATTGCTTCCGGCGACGACGCACCGAAGAGGTAAAATATGACGAATTTTCCATCTCTCAATTTCGATCTCGGTGAAACTGTCGATTTACTACGCCAAGCGGTTTCGACATTTGCCCAGACGGAAATCGCACCACTGGCGGCGGAGATCGATAAATCCAACGAATTCCCCAACCAACTCTGGCCGAAACTGGGTGAGATGGGTTTACTCGGTGTAACCGTGCCTGAACAATATGGCGGTGCTGATATGGGCTATCTCGCGCATATCGTCGCCATGGAAGAGATCAGCCGGGCCTCCGCTTCGGTGGGATTGAGTTACGGCGCATTTTCGAATCTCTGCGTGAACCAGATCAACCGTAACGGCAATGCTCGACAAAAAGAAAAATATCTGCCGAAGCTGGTTAGCGGGGAGTGGATAGGCGCCCTGGCCATGTCTGAAACGGGAGCGGGCTCTGACGTGGTCAGTATGCAGCTGAAAGCCGAAAAGCAAGGAGACAAATATATTCTCAACGGTAACAAGATGTGGATTACCAATGGTCCCGATGCCGATGTCATTGTAGTCTATGCCAAGACGGAACCCGGAGCCGGGTCAAAGGGCATCAC
Source organism: uncultured Gammaproteobacteria bacterium (assembly GCA_964651385.1). Lineage (GTDB taxonomy): Bacteria > Pseudomonadota > Gammaproteobacteria. The sequence continues at coordinate 4,588 of CAZYYM010000033.1, forward strand.
TGCTTTTATTGTTGAAAAGTCTTTTGGTGTTCAGGTTGCGCAAAAACTCGACAAACTCGGAATGCGTGGTTCGAATACCGGCGAACTGGTATTTCAGAATGTCGAAGTGCCAGAAGAAAATATACTCGGCGAACTCAATCGCGGTGTCGCGGTGTTAATGAGCGGACTCGATTACGAACGAGCGGTTTTATCCGCTGGCCCGATTGGTATTATGCAGGCCTGCATGGATGTTGTCGTGCCTTATATTCATGAACGCAAACAGTTCGGCCAGAGTATTGGCGAATTTGAATTGATGCAGGGTAAGATCGCTGATATGTATACCACCATGAATGCGTCGAAGGCGTATGTTTATGCGGTTGGAAAAGCCTGTGATCGCGGTGAGACCACCCGAAAAGATGCCGCCGGCGCAATTCTGTATGCCGCCGAAAAGGCGACGTGGATGGCACTCCAGGCGATACAGGCACTGGGTGGTAATGGCTATACCAACGAGTACCCGGCAGGGCGATTGTTGCGCGATGCCAAGCTCTATGAGATTGGCGCGGGGACTTCGGAAATTCGACGCATGTTGATTGGCCGTGAACTATTTGGAGAAACCAGATAAATGAGTGAAAAAATTGTAATTACAGGAATAGCACGCACCCCGATGGGTGGCTTCCAGGGTGTTTTATCCGACGCGACATCGCCCGAACTGGGTGCAGCCGCCATTAAAGCCGCAGTTGAGCGTAGCGGATTGAAAAGCGATGCAATCGAGGAAGTTATCATGGGTTGTGTATTGCCTGCAGGGCTGGGTCAGGCACCCGCCAGGCAGGCCGGTCTCGGGGCCGGTTTATCTCTATCGACTGGTTGCACTACCGTTAACAAGATGTGTGGGTCGGGAATGAAAGCCACCATGCTGTCGCATGATTTGTTACGAGCCGGGACTAACAGGGTAATGGTTGCCGGTGGCTTCGAAAGCATGACCAATTCACCTTATATTTTACCCAAAGCACGGGCAGGACAGCGTATGGGCCATGGCCAGGTGATAGACCATATGTTTCTCGACGGGCTTGAAGATGCCTATGACAAAGGTAAATTGATGGGTACCTTTGCCGAATTCACCGCAGACCAGTATGAATTTAGCCGTGAGCAGCAGGATGATTTTGCAATCACCTCACTGAAACGTGCGCAATCAGCTATCGAAAGCGGTGCTTTCAAGGCGGAAATTACACCGGTGGCCATAAAAACCCGTAAAGGTGAAGTTGTCGTCGATACCGATGAGCAACCCTTTAATGCGGATATGGATAAAATTCCTACCCTGCGCCCGGCGTTTCGTAGCGATGGCACTGTCACTGCGGCAAATTCCAGTTCTATTTCCGATGGTGCAGCGGCGTTGGTATTGATGTCGGAGGGCGAAGCGCAATCACGCGGTATCGCACCCATTGCCGTCGTCAGGGGACACAGTACTTTCGCGCACGAACCCGCCTGGTTTACGACCGCACCGGTCGGTGCGATTCAAAATCTGATGGAAAAAATCCACTGGTCTGCCGATGAAGTCGATCTGTATGAAATCAATGAAGCCTTTGCGGTCGTCACCATGGCTGCGATGCACGATCTCGGGCTCGATCATGCCAAAGTGAATATTAATGGCGGCGCCTGTGCGCTTGGACATCCGATAGGGGCTTCGGGAGCGCGCATTCTGGTAACTCTGATATCGGCGCTCAAACGCCAGGGCCTGAAAAAAGGCATTGCTGCGCTGTGTATTGGTGGCGGTGAAGCAACGGCGATTGCCGTAGAATTGTGCAATTAAGCGAGGAACAAATTCTGATCCGGAATTCTGTACGCGAATACGTGCGGGATAATATTCTGCCAAATGCCGCTGAATGGGACAGAACCAGTCGTTTCCCCACTGAGCAATTACGTGAAATGGGCGAACTCGGGCTATTCGGTATGCTGGTGCCGGAACAATGGGGTGGCAGCGAAACCGGTTATGTAGCCTTTGCGCTGGCGCTCGAAGAAGTCGCCGCCGGCGATGGCGCCTGCTCGACGATATTAAGCGTCAACAATTCGGTGGTTTGTGGCTCGCTTTTGGGTTTTGGCAGTGATTTATTAAAGGAAACCTTTCTTAAGCCATTGGCCGCTGGGCAAAGGTTGGGCTGCTTTTGTTTAACCGAATCCCAGGCCGGATCGGATGCCTCGGCGTTGAAAGCCAGTGCCCACAGAGAAGCCGATGACTATATTCTCAATGGCAATAAATCGTTTATTACTTCGGGTAAAAATGCCGATGTAGCGATCGTTTTTGCAATTACCGATGCCCATGCCGGAAAAAAAGGCATTAGCGCTTTTGTGGTGCCTACCAATAATCCAGGCTATGAAGTTGCCAGGGTCGAATCCAAGCTGGGTCAACACGCCTCCGATACAGCGCAGGTGTTTTTAAATAATTGTCGAATTCCTCAGAGCCACAGACTTGGTAAAGAAGGCGAGGGTTATAAAATTGCGCTAATGAATCTTGAAGGAGGTCGCATCGGTATCGGTGCACAATGCGTCGGTATGGCGCGTGCAGCATACGAAACCGCATTGGCATATGCCAGAGAGCGTAAAACCTTTGGTAAGAAAATTATCGATCATCAAGCGGTCGCGTTTCGGCTGGCAGATATGGCCACGCAACTGGAAGCCGCCAGGCTCATGGTACACAATGCGGCGTATTTACGTGAAGCAGGAGAACCCTGCTTAAAACAGGCGAGCATGGCGAAGCTTTTTGCGTCCGAAGCTGCGGAAAAAATCTGTTCGTCGGCGATTCAGGTGCTTGGTGGCTATGGTTATCTGAATGACTTCCCGCTGGAACGGATTTATCGTGATGTACGTGTCGCGCAAATTTACGAAGGTACCAGTGATATTCAACGTATGGTGATAGCACGCCAAATAGAGCAGGATTAAAATATGGGCAAATTCGTTGATTTTTATTTTGATTTTTATTCGCCTTATGCTTACCTGGCAAGCTTTCGCATCGATGCAATTGCCGAGAAACATGGGTGCAAGGTGAACTGGCGACCGTTTATGCTCGGTGCATCGTTTGCCATTACTGGCCAAAAACCACTGACACAAACACCGTTATTGGGTGCATACAGCTTGATTGACATGCAGCGCAATGCGCGCTTATTCGATATACCCTTCCAGATGCCTGACGAGTTTCCAAAAGCGTCGCTAAGTTGCGCGCGGGCATTTTATGCTTTAGTAGATGATCAACCGGAGCAGGCGAAGACTTTGGCGAAAGCGATGTACCATGAGATTTTTGGTCTGGGTAAAGATGGAACGCGACCAGAAAGTATTGCTTTACTGGCTAAACAAAATGGTATTGATGCCGAAGCCTTGCTTGAATCGATCCAGACTCCCGAAATCAAGCAACGATTAAAAAATGAAACCGAGGCAGCGATTCAGCGGGGTATATTCGGTTCGCCATTTTTCTTTGTTGACAACGAACCCTTCTGGGGTAACGACCGCCTTGACCAGCTTGATTGCTGGTTAGAGAGGGGCGGTTGGTAGCGAATGTCGCATATTCGATCAAAGCTGAATACGCGTTCGGAGGATTTTAAAACTAATCGGGATTCGATGCTGACACTGGTCGAAGACTTGCGCAATAAAGTAGCGACTATTGTTCTTGGGGGCGGTGAACGCTCGCGAGAAAAACACTTGAGCCGCGGCAAGTTGCTGCCACGAGATCGAATCGAGACCTTGCTCGATACCGGTTCACCCTTCCTCGAAATCGGCCAGTTCGCCGGATATCAAATGTATGGTGACGACCATATAGCCGCAGGTGGGTTAATTACTGGAATTGGTCAGGTAAATGGCCGGGAATGCATGATTGTCGCTAACGATGCCACGGTTAAGGGCGGTACTTATTATCCGATTACGGTGAAGAAGCATATTCGTGCGCAATCGATTGCCGAAGAAAATAATCTGCCCTGTATTTATCTAGTGGATTCTGGTGGCGCGCATCTACCGAGCCAGGATGACGTCTTCCCGGACCGGGAGCACTTTGGTCGAATTTTTTACAATCAGGCGAATATGTCGGCGAAGGGGATATCGCAAATTGCTGTGGTGATGGGTTCCTGTACCGCCGGTGGTGCTTATGTGCCAGCGATGTCGGATGAAAGTATCATTGTCAGGGAACAGGGCACAATATTTCTCGGTGGCCCGCCACTGGTTAAAGCCGCGACGGGCGAGGTGGTCACTGCTGAGGAGCTAGGCGGAGCCGATGTGCATTCGCGTATATCCGGTGTGACCGATTATTACGCTCACAACGATGAGCATGCGCTGGCGATGGCGCGGGAAGTGGTGACCAATCTAAATCGGGTCAAAAATCCGGATATCGCCAGATGCGAACCTTGTGAGCCGCTTTACCCTGCAACTGATTTATACGGCATCGTGCCAAGTGATGCTCGCAAGCCTTTTGATATTCGAGAAATCATCGTGCGTCTGGTTGACGACAGTGAATTTGATGAATTCAAGCAGCTTTACGGCACGACACTGATTTGTGGCTTTGCGCATTTACATGGCTACCCGGTGGGCATTGTCGCCAATAACGGGATCCTGTTTTCTGAGGCGGCATTAAAAGGCGCGCATTTCGTCGAGCTGTGCGCAAAACGTCGTATACCGCTGATATTTTTACAAAACATCACCGGATTTATGGTCGGTAAGAAATACGAACATGGCGGTATTGCACGAGATGGTGCGAAGATGGTCACCGCTGTAGCCTGTGCCAAAGTGCCGAAATTTACCGTTATAGTCGGTGGCAGTTTTGGTGCCGGAAACTATGCCATGTGTGGTCGAGCCTATGGTGGGCGATTTCTCTGGATGTGGCCGAATGCGCGTATATCAGTAATGGGTGGCGAACAGGCTGCCGGTGTGCTTGCACAGGTGGCACGCGATAGCAAAGCAACTCGAGGTGAAGGCTGGAGCGATGAGCAGGAAGCCGAATTGAAAGCGCCCATTCGTGCGCAATACGAATCCCAGGGCCACCCCTATTATGCCAGCGCACGACTATGGGATGACGGCATCATTGACCCTGCTGAAACTCGAACGGTTTTGGCACTGGGAATTTCTGCCGCGCTGAATGCTCCGATAGAAAAGACCGAATTCGGTATCTTCAGGATGTGACCATGTTTAATAAAATACTCATTGCCAATCGTGGGGAAATCGCTGTACGTATAGCACAAACCGCGCGAAAGTTGGGTATAACCAGCGTCGCAGTCTATTCCGATGCCGATGCCAGTGCCATGCATGTCGAGGCCTGTGACGAGGCTTATAATATTGGCGCAGCGGCTGCCAGCGAAAGCTATTTGCGCGGTGACCAAATTCTTCAGGCCGCTCACAACAGTAATGCTGAGGCGATTCACCCTGGTTACGGATTTTTGTCTGAAAATGCCGAATTTGCCGAAGCTTGTGAGAATGCAGGTATTGTTTTTATAGGCCCTCCGGTTTCGGCAATTGAAGCCATGGGTTCGAAGAGCGAAGCCAAGAAAATCATGCAATCGGCGAGCGTGCCGCTGGTTCCCGGCTATCATGGTGAAGATCAGAGTGATGCATTGCTACGCAGCGAATCCAGACGTATTGGGTATCCTCAGTTGATTAAGGCCACTGCCGGTGGTGGTGGCAAGGGCATGCGGGTTGTTAACCGGCTAAGTGATTTTGATGAAGCATTGATTTCGGCACGTCGAGAAGCGCTGTCATCCTTCGGTGATGACAAGGTTTTGATCGAGCGCTATTTACCCGCACCGCGTCATATTGAAGTGCAGGTATTTGCCGATAGTCACGGTAATGTTGTTCATTTATATGAACGTGATTGTTCCATTCAGCGTCGGCATCAAAAAGTCGTGGAAGAAGCGCCTGCACCTGGTATGACTATTGAACTACGCGAACAAATGGGGGCGGCGGCGATCAACTGCGCAAAGGCAATCAACTACGTCGGCGCCGGGACGGTCGAATTTTTGCTCGATACCGATGGTCGTTTTTATTTCATGGAAATGAATACGCGGTTACAGGTCGAACACCCGGTAACCGAAATGATCACCGGCCTCGATCTGGTGCACTGGCAATTGCTGGTTGCGACTGGCGAGGCGTTACCGTTGCAGCAGTCTGAAATTAATTTGAAAGGCCATGCCCTCGAAGCGCGCATTTATGCCGAAGCACCCAACCGTGATTTTATGCCGGCTACCGGCCGAATCCGCTATCTCGCTGAGCCGGCAGGCGATGACTCGGTGCGTATCGATACTGGTGTGCGTGTCGGTGATGATATCGGCATAAACTACGATCCGATGATTGCCAAACTAATCGTGCATGGAGGTGATCGACTGAGCGCATTATCAAAAATGAGGCAAGCATTACTTAACTATCAAATTCTTGGTGTGCAGACCAATATAGGATTCCTGTCGTCGTTATTGTCGATCGATGCCTTCGCCGAAGAAAAATTCGATACCGGATTTATCGATGCGCATTATGGAAAACTGTTTGACAAAGAAGGTAAAACTTCCGCGGTTGCGGTATGCGCGGCAGCGATGTCGGTATTGCCTGCGATCTCAAATGAGCGTAATGAATTCTTTTCCTGTTTAGACCCCTGGTCACCCTGGCATGAAAGAGCAGGCTGGCGGTTAAATCAGTTACCGCGTCATCGCGTTAAGCTGAGCAGCTATGACGCGCATTATAGTGTAGAGATAATGCCGGTTGATGGGCTCTGGCGAATTTATTTTGATGAAAACGAATTTAGTGTTAAATGTTGCTGGCGTGATGATACTCATCTGGAATTCGAAGTTGAATCTTCCCTGTCGATCATTCCGGTATTAATTAATGGCGATAATATCTCGCTGTGGCACGAAAATCAGGAGTGGCGCTTTATGCGCTTCAATCCAATGCAGGCACTGGATAACGAAACAGAAACCGGCAGCCAGTGTCTTGCACCGATGCCCGGGGCTATCTTATCGATACCGGTATCCGCGGGTGACATTGTCGAAGCAGGTGATACTGTGCTGGTCATGGAGGCCATGAAGATGGAGCATGCAATGGTATCTCCGGCAAGAGCCACTGTTGCAGATATATTATTCTCTGAAGGCGATCAGGTTGAAGAAGGCGACCGATTGATTACACTGGAGCCGCTTGAATCCTGAAAAGTAGGAGCTCGTATGAGTCTACCCACAAAAGTCAAAATCGTTGAAGTCGGTCCCCGTGACGGCTTGCAGAACGAAGCGCAGAACGTACCCGTCGAGATCAAGGTCAAACTGATTGAAATGCTGGTTGATGCAGGACTCTCCAAGATTGAGGCCGGTGCTTTTGTTTCACCGAAATGGGTGCCGCAGATGGCAGCCAGCGCGGAGGTTTATGCGCATTTAAGGAAATATTCGAATATAGGCTTCCCTATGCTGGTGCCAAATATGCGTGGCCTCGAACAGGCCATTGAATGTGGCGTCGAAGAGATAGCATTGTTTGCGGCAGCCTCGGAAACCTTCTCGCAAAAAAATACCAATTGCTCTGTCGATGAAAGTATCGAGAGATTTTTACAGGTTATCGACAAAGCACAATCCGAGTCAATGCGTATACGGGGTTATATTTCCTGTGCTCTGGGTTGCCCCTACGAAGGTGAAGTCAGTGTCGACCGCGTGGTCTCACTGGCAAAACGTTTACACGATATTGGTTGCTATGAGATTTCTGTTGCCGATACGATTGGGGTTGGAACAGCCAACAGCATGCAGAACCTGTTTAAACAACTGGCCGGTGTCATACCTGTCGATCAGCTCGCAGCCCATTTTCACGATACCTATGGACAGGCGCTGGCAAATATCTATGCCGTATTGCAATGCGGCGTGTCAGTTATCGACAGTTCGGTGGCCGGGCTCGGTGGTTGCCCATATGCCAAAGGCGCCACCGGTAATGTGGCGACCGAGGACGTAGTTTATATGCTCGACGGCATGGGTATAGAAACCGGTGTCGATATGGATAGACTGCTTGCAGCTGGCGTCTATATTAATTCATTTTTGCGGCGCGATCCGGTATCGAGAGCAGCCAGTGCGTTGCTGAAGAAAAGGGCGGGTTAATACAATGACATTACCAGTTGCCGCCGAACGAGAGAAAAAACACCATCGAACAATCAATTGTGTCGGCTATCTACGACATGACGGTCTCTGGGATATCGAGGCGTGCCTGATTGATACCCGCACTTACGATTGCGGCTACGACCAGGCGCACCGGGATGGATTAATCCGGGCAGGTGAACCGGTACACGACATGTCGGTGCGGCTGACGATTGACCTCGAATTTGTCATCCACGAAGCCTGTGCCTCGTCAGACTTAACCCCATTTGCTATATGTTCGCAGGCCGCTCGGGAAATGCGCTCACTGGTTGGTATTCAAATCGGTACCGGCTGGATGAAACAGGTCCGCGAGCGAATCGGCTCGCGGCATAGCTGTACACATTTAATGGATTTACTCGGGCCGCTATCGGCAACCGCATACCAGACTTTACACGCGGCGCTGGAAGAACGCGAAGCCCGGCAACCTTCGCGGGATAAACCGATGATCCTCGATACCTGTGTTGCACTTTCGACTGATGGCGAGGTCGTAAGAAAACGCTGGCCGGAGTTCTATACCGGCCCATTAAATAACGAAGCGGAGAAATAACAGCATGGCGATTACATTAGGTTTCGATATTTACGGTACTTTAATCGACCCACACGGTGTTAGCGTGAAGCTTGGGGAATTAATCGGTGATCGGGCACCCGAATTTTCAAAGCTGTGGCGGGAAAAACAGCTCGAATATACCTTTCGTCGAGGGCTGATGCGCGACTACGAAAATTTTCCCGTGTGTACCCGCAATGCACTCGATTATGCCGATGCCGTTTTTAAAACCGATATCGCCGAAAACGATAAACAGGCATTGATGCAAGTTTATCGCGTGCTACCTGCATACAACGATGTAGCCGAAGCGCTTTCAAAAATCCGTTCGGCTGGATTTCGCATGTATGGATTTTCAAATGGTATAGCCGAGGCAGTTTCAGGCTTGCTGGAACACGCCGGTATTGCGGATTTTTTTGATGGCGTGGTGAGTGTCGATGAGGTTAAAACTTACAAGCCAAACCCCGATGTTTATCGGCATTTTGTCGCTAGTACCGGTAGTGACAAAAGCAATGCCTGGCTAGTGTCGTCGAATCCATTTGATGTTCAAGGAGCAATCAGTTTTGGCATGCGTGCCGCTTGGTTACATCGGTTTCCCGAGGTTGTATTTGATCCATGGGGGATTGAACCGACAATTGTTTTGCAGAGGTTGGTAGATATTGTTGAGCGGGTAAGATAGGGCTGTTAAGGCAAAGTGGAATTGATCGGCAATCTATTAAAACAGGCCTCGATTACAAATCTGACGAATGCCTATGCCTTGCTCTCTTCTACAGTGCGATTAGAAAAAATTGTGTTCGTCAGTCGTGTAATGCCGGTCCCGGGTGATTCCCGATTCCACCCGGCGATTGCTGAGCGTCGCGATGAGCGGATTCTTTGTCGAGAATAGTGTAAGACAGTCCGGGTTTGCTGAACCATTCGACATTACTGTGGAATTGAATTATTGTTTTGGCCAAATTCAGAAATTAGCTATATCCATTCGGGAAAAATATGAAAAGAATAATGGGTTACCTTATCCTGCTGTTATCAATACTCCCTTTCACAGAATCTAATGCGGATAGTTTTGTAGTCACCGAGGCCAAACTTTTGCTGCTCGCCGCTGCTTCGGCCAAAGAACCGGAAGGTGCTGCTGCTGTAGATGCATTAGTCTTGTTTACAATACCGACTTCGCCCGAATTTCCATCAGCTACTCAGAAAGCCATAGCTTATGCAGGGCTTGGTGCATTGGCACTATATAATTATAGAGCCAAGGACGAAGGCTATACCGAAGATGATATATTTAAAACAAATCTGGTGATGTTCAATATCGTGCTAGCGGGTGATTTTTTGGGTTTTAATGATAGCGCTAGTAAGTTCGACGCTTTTGAGGAAATCGGATCCTCTTTTAATTTTCAATTATCTCGTGCGGGTGAACCCCGGTTTAACTGGCGATATCAGTTTGATTGAGGACATGCGTTATTGATTTATTTTTTGAAATATTACTGAAAATTCCATATAAAGGAAGCAACCGCCACGCGGTAATTCAGACGGAGGCACTATGGCTGCTTCTGGCGATTTAAGATGGTTTCGCGGTGAATGATGTACAGGCCACTGGCAATTATCAGTAACGCGCCAATTGTTGCGTAGATATCCGGTACATCACCCCACAGCATGTAACCCATAGTTGCCGCCCAGAGCAACGCGGTGTACTCAAACGGGGCAATTATAGATGGGGATGCAATAGCGTAGGCCTTAGTGAGGCAAAACTGCGCGATAACCCCGAAAAAGGCGACCGCAGCGACCATTAGCAGGGTATTAAAATCAATCGATTGCCAGATCCAGAATTGTGGAATTGACATGGTCGCTGCGAAACCGAGCAGCGTGTGAAATAACATGGTGCTGGTATTTACGGTTTCGCCGAGTACGCGAGTGGCATTGGCGACTAGAGCCCAGCCAAATGCTGCACCCAGCATTAATAGCATCGGCCATTCTATGCCCGCAACTGGATTGGTGATAAATAGTACGCCGATAAAGCCAACGACTATTGCGAGACTTCGGCGGATGCCGACTTTCTCACCAAGCAGGGGTACCGAGGTAATCGCAAGAAACAACGGGAAAGAAAAGAAAAGCGCCACCGCAGTTGCTATCGGCAGGTATTTCAAACCGCTAAAGAACAGGATCCATGAGACAATGTTAGTTGCCGTCCGGGCAAGCAATAGCCAGGGGCGTTGGACTATTAGCGATATACGTTCCCCGGAAAATAAGGTGCTGGTGCCGAGCAAGGCGATACCAAACAGGCTGCGTAAAAATAAGATCTGAATGATCGCTATTTCCGCGCTTAGCCATTTGATTCCGGAGTCCTGAAAAGTAAAACACAACCCACCTACAATGGTAATGGCTATGCCAAGCCTGGCTCGATTTGCGCGTAGCGACCCGGCAACAGCTTGTGACGATTGAACTTGCAAATGATTTCCTGAAAACAGTGTGTAACAGACAGACGCCTGTTTAGCATATTTTTAGGGGATGATATATCGATTTAATGAGAGTCGGCAGGTATTTACCGCCACTTACTCGGTACTGTAAAACCGGTTACTATGCTAGTCCTATTTGTCCGATTAAATTCACGAGGCCTTTGATGAGATTTTTGACTTGCCAATATGCCGATGGCAGCATTCATTTAGCCGCCCTGGATGGCAATCGGGTAATCGACCTGCATCAGGCCAGCAATGGTGAGCTACCTGGGGATATGCGCGGTTTTCTCGAAGCGGGGGATTGGGCCATGCAAATGGCAATGGAAACGGTCACCTCCAGTGCCGACGGACAGCCGCTCGATTCGGTCAAACTATTGTCGCCAATCGGCAACCCTTCCAAAGTGATTGCTATCGGTTTGAATTATGCCGATCATATACGTGAGTCGGGTTTACCAATGCCCGAACTCGCCACGATGTTCTGTAAATTTCCGTCGGCGATCATCGGCGATCACGAGGACATTCGCTGGTCCACCCGGCTAACCCGGCAGGTTGATTTTGAGGCTGAACTGGCTGTTGTTATTGGTAAAACTGCGCGCGGTGTGAAAGAGGTCAATGCTTATGATTACATTGCTGGATACACCTTGTGTAACGATGTCAGCGCCCGCGATCTTCAGTTCCAGCCTGGAGACCAATGGTTGCGCGGTAAATGCCTCGATAGCTTTTGCCCGTTGGGGCCTTATCTGGTAAGTGGGGACGAAATAGCGGACCCCCATCAATTGTCGATAAAATGCCTGCTCAACGGTGAAATCATGCAGGATTCTAATACCTCTGAAATGATTTATAAAATTCCTTATCTGATTGAGTACCTTAGTAAGGCGTTTACGTTATTACCCGGCGATGTGATAGCGACCGGTACACCACATGGGGTCGGCGCGTTTCGTAAACCACCTGTGTGGTTGAAACAGGGTGATGAAGTGGTTGTCGAAATTGAAGGGCTTGGTCGGTTAAGCAATCGCTGTATTGAAGACAGCTAATTGTCCCGCATGTGGAAAACCGTTGGACTATTTTTAGTCTTTATCACTATAAGCGCCTGTGCCACTTACCATCCAGCCGTGCAGAAAACCCAAAAGCGATTTTACATCGTCAAAGAGAAGGATAACTTTCATTCCATCGCATTCGCATTTGAAATTTCGACCGATCAACTACAGTCAGCCAACCCCTGGTTGAATCCTCAGAATATCGCTCCGGGTATGCGACTGAGCATACCGGATGTTTCGTTCGGCTCCCAAATTATACAGCCAGGACAGAAAACTGATTTTACCTGGCCATTGGAACGGGTCGATGTGTCATCAGAATTTGGTTATCGCAATGGCGATCTTCATGCCGGTATTGATTTACGAGCGCCATGGGGTACCGAAATATATGCATCTGCAGACGGGTTGGTGGTATTTTCCGGCAGAATGAACGGTTATGGTCGTGTGATTGTCATAAATCATGGTAACGCAATTGAAACGGTCTACGCGCATAATGATCGAAATTCGGTCGAGGCCGGGCAGCAGGTCAAACAGGGGCAGGTTGTTGGCAGGGTGGGTAAATCTGGCAATGCCAGTGGTTATCACCTTCATTTCGAAGTTCGACGAATGGGGAAAGCGGTCAATCCTGTTAATTACCTTAATACCGGGCTATAGAAGCCAGCCTTGTTATACGGCACTGAATTAGCCGGATTTTCCCGGTGAATAAACTTCGCCAATTATTTTTTTAAAAGAACCCCAGGCGGCGTGTAGTTTTTTTCTGACCGATATTTTATCCGCCGCTTTAAAAATGCTCTCTATGCGGGTAATCTCCTTTTCGTTATGCGGACTCATGTGGCCCTCGGTTGTTACGATGTTTCTCAGGAAACTCAAAATTTCCTTTGATATCATCCTGAAATTACAGTCCGGATTCTGCCGGGTAAAATCGGCTATGGTTTGTGCCAACTCTTTGATAGAAAGCTCGTCGAGGTTGCATTCGACGTACCTTAGTCCTTCGGCGACAAACTGTGGATCGTAACCCCATTCCCTGACGAAATATCGATGGATATGTTTGCGTTCGGAATCATCTATGTTGCTTTCGACGCTTGCTATTTTAACGGCAAGCGGCGCCAGCAAATCAAATAAGCCAAGTGCAAGCACATCCAGCGGTGTGTTGATAAAGTTCGGTACAACGGTTACCTTGCTGTTTGCTGTATTTTTCAGATGTCGGGTAATGCCTAACCAGGCACCTCCCGTAACCACGCCTGCCGCGATCACCCAACCAATCGGAGTGACCGCGGTACCGATGCCGATCGCCGCCAGAAAACCCGTAGGTGCAAAAAAGGTCGAAGCAACTACGGATGATTTTGCCACTACCGCTGCGGTTGTCGCCACGCCGGCAACATCCCAGGCCTGGACTACCGCGTTTTTAACTTTTAGCGAGGTATAGGCTTCCTCGCCTATCGCGAGCTTCGCCTTGAAATTCAAAGGTTCCGAGACTATTGTTTCTATGTCCCGAAACCAGTCGACTGGTTTCTGTTCGTTCATTTTTATTCAATTCGCGGGCAATGCAACTCGAACCACACAATATAACTCCAAATACTATCAAATTAGAATAAGGAATATGGCCGATGAGTCAACACCTGCTACCTGTAATTCATTCGGAAGATGAGTTTAAGATTCCCTGGCAAACCTTGCGCAGCATCATTGGCGGGGAATCAATCATCGATATCAGTGAATTTCACACAGATCATATCGCGCTGGCAGAGTCTTTTCTGAAAGAATACGGTGTTAACCCGGATACGTCGGAAGGACGGGCAGCATTGGGTGAGATAAGAGCGCTGGCTATCGAGTATCTTCAAAGTGTTATCCTGAAAGATTTCGAAAGAGCCGAATTTGACAGGGTTATCGCAAATAAAACGCTCACAGAATTAATGTTGGCCGCCTCCAGCTGGCAAAGCAGCAAGCGGGTAAACTGGCCCTGCATCATGTTGAAAGTCGCGCATGCCATGGCACATGCACTCTGGTCTCATGATAGCGAAGCACAGACACAGGCCTTGACGGTGATAGAAAATCGACTTGAGCCGTTTCTTTTCGAAGAGTTTGAGTCGGACTGGATAGGCGATACGCAATGCAAAATCCCACTCATTGATTTCGAAATAAAAAGGGGAAAAGACATTTTCAGGGTAGTGACCAAGCTTTTGCAAAAACCGGGCAATATTTCGGCGCAGATCAGGGATCGTATTGGCGTTCGATTTGTCGTCGAAGATGTATTCTGTTCGATATTGCTGATTAAATTCCTAAGAACCCGCGGAGTATTTATGTATGCCAATAATATCCCGGAAGAGGCGAAAAATTCTCTGGTTGAATTTGCCCAAATTGAAGATATTTATCGGGAATTCGGTCCGCCCGACTATGCGACTTTCGGAGAAAAAGCAGGCGCAGCAAACGAAGACCATATGCTCAACCCTTATTCGAGTGCCGACTTTAAAATGATAAAATTGATAGAAAGGCTTCTGTTATTACTGCCTTCTGGTCGGCGTACTTTTTTTTGTTACGAATTGCAGATACTTACCCGCAGCCAATGGCGCAAGCTGTCCTATGGACTGACCCGTCATGATGCCTATAAAGCTCGGCAGGTAGCCGCCGTACGTAAGCGAATAATGAAATATGGGTAGTTGCTGTGATACTTGTGCCATTTTTCCCAGATACTCAACGAAACTTCTGAGCCTATAGATTGTGCCCTACAACTTCGTTTGAATGGACATTTGCGCCGCCGCATTGAATACTGTAAATAGGGTAAGTGAGGTTTGAATCCGCTTTGCATTTTGAATCCGGATTACCTTCGGATAAATTATAATTATATATTACACTAGGATATAAAATATGGTTGACAGTGTTAGTTCAACCGAGGAATGTGATTGTTATGAATGAAGCCCTCCCTCAAGCGCTAGATTTAACGGCTTCGGCAGTCGGCATATCGGCGATTTTTATCTTTGTGCTCGCTTATGCCCTGGTGATGGCCGAAGAATTTACTCTGTTGCGAAAATCCAAACCGGTGATAATCGCCGCCGGTGTGATCTGGGGAGTGATAGCCTGGGTATATCAACAATATCCTGGCTTGGAGGCAATGCCGGAGGATGCTTTACGGCATGATTTGCTCGAATATGCAGAGCTGATGCTATTTCTACTGGTCGCAATGACTTATATCAATGCGATGCAGGAACGAAACGTATTTGAAGCCTTGCGTTCCAAGTTGGTCGGCGCGGGTTTTGGTTTTCGGGCATTATTCTGGATTACCGGTTTGCTGGCATTTTTTATTTCTCCAATTGCGGATAATCTGACCACGGCTTTGCTGATGTGTGCAGTGGTCTTAGCAGTAGGCGGAGGAAATAGCCGGTTTATTTTACTGGCCTGTATCAATATTGTCATTGCTGCCAATGCCGGTGGTGCATTTTCTCCTTTCGGCGATATTACGACGCTGATGGTCTGGCAAAACGGTGTCGTCGAATTTGGTGATTTTTTTGTGCTGTTTTTACCATCGGCTGTGAATTATCTGGTACCCGCTATTTTCATGCATTTTTCTGTGCCGGATGAAAAGCCACAAATGACCAAGGAAACGGTTCCTATGAAGCGGGGTGCGAGAAGAATTGTCGGGCTTTTCCTGGCCACTGTGGCAACAGCGGTGAGCTTCCATAACTTTCTGCATTTACCTCCGGTAATAGGTATGCTGACAGGCCTTGGCTATCTAAAGATATTCGGTTATTACCTGAAAGTGACACATAAAAACTACCTCAGCAATAATAAGCCTGATAATGCACAGTCGCAAGTCGGTGATGTGGTGCCTTTTGATGTATTTAATTCGGTGGCGCGGGCGGAATGGGATACATTATTATTTTTTTATGGGGTAATGATGTGCGTCGGCGGGCTCGGTTTTATCGGCTATCTGACGCTGGTTTCTGATGTCATGTACACGCAATGGGGCGCAACCTACGCCAATATTGCGGTCGGCCTCCTTTCGGCGATAGTTGATAATATTCCAGTGATGTTTGCGGTGTTGACTATGTCGCCCGATATGTCACCTGGGCAATGGTTACTGGTCACGATGACCGCAGGTGTGGGTGGTTCGTTGCTATCGATTGGGTCGGCGGCCGGTGTTGCTTTGATGGGTCAGGCTCGGGGTCAGTATACTTTTTTTGGCCATCTGAAATGGGCGCCGGTGATTGCGTTGGGATATGCCGCCAGTATATTGGTACATTTCTGGATTAACGCGGAGTTGTTTAATTGATTCCATCCTGCGATTCCCGATTCGCTTGTTATAAAAACTACTTGCCCTAAGGCAACAGCCACTATATCTTTCGCTCCTTAAAGGTGTCCACAGTAGTGGATGAAACGGGAAGTCGGTGCGATTCGTAATTCAAATCAATCCCGACGCTGCCCCCGCAACGGTAAACAGGTTGTGCGTCATAAGAACCACTGAGTTAATACTTGGGAAGGTTTGATGCCAGAGTCAAATTTCTGATCTACCTGTGAGTCCGGAGACCGGCCTTTAAGATATGCGATATTACGGTGGGTGTTAATTCGGGTTCTAGCTCATTAGCGTTTTCCTGACTACTGTCTTATCGCCTTGTTATCTATTTTAAAGGCACGGGCGGTGCCAGGGGTTAAAATGTCTAAAACGAAATTTTGTTTGGCTGTGTCAGCCGTTATCGCGTTATCGTTGTATTCGTCGGCTTATGCTGGGAGCGATCCAATGGTCATTGTCATTACGCCATCGGCTATGGAGCAGACCCGCGATCAAGCCAGTACAACGCTTACCGTTATCGATCAGTCTAGTATCGAACAATCGAATGCTATTTCTGTAGCAGAACTATTGAGGGGGCAGGCAGGCTTACACGTCACTGATTTTTTCGGCGATGGTAGCCAGGCCACGGTTGATTTGCGTGGCTTTGGCCCGTCTGCAAGTAGCAATACATTGATTTTACTCGATGGTCGCCGGTTAAATAATTCATCCGATACCGCTGCGCCTGATTTGTCAGTGATCGATATTGACGATATAGCACAGATCGAAATATTACAGGGTAGTGGGGGCGTGCTCTACGGTAATCAGGCGGTAGGTGGCGTTATCAATATTATCCGCAAAAAATTTACCGAGGATAAAGCAAGCGTCAGTATTCGTGGGGGCAGTTACGGTGCTTCGCGCTTTAATGCGTCGGTGAAAAAGTCACTAGGTCGTACCAAATTGTCGGCCTCGGTAGCAGACCTACAGACCGACAATTATCGCGATAATAACAATGCGGAAAACCAGCGGCTGTCTTTTAAAGCGGAACACATTCATAGTGATTTTGACAGTTACTTCGAATTCGAATCGGTGAAAGACGATATTCAGACGCCGGGCGCACTGTTGCAGGCCGAGGCAGACAGCAATCGAACTCAATCCCTGTCCTTTTATGATAACGATTTTTTTGCGACCGATACGGATATGTTGCGTTTGGGTATCAGTAAGGATATGGATGAATCGAGATCTTTCAGTATTGATTATTCCAATCGAGTCACCGATCGTGAATTTATTCAGACCTTCCGCCCTTCCCCCGGTTCGTTAACGACTCAGGATCGAGATACCAAAACTGTGACTGCGAAGTATTCGGTTAATCCCGAGCAGGCCGGTAGTTACTCCAGCCTGCTGTTTGGTTTTAACCACGAGCAGACGGATTACGAGCTGGTCTCGCTGTTTGGGCCTCAGATCATAGACCAGACTATTCGGGACTGGTATGCCTATAGTGAATGGCTGGCCGGGGATACCGGGCGGATTACCGCCGGGCTGCGCTATAGTGATCAACAATCTGAAATTGCCGGTAATAATTTTGATGATGCGATCACCGTATTGAGTCTCGGATATAACTGGCGTCTTGAAAACCTTAAAGTATTCGTCAGAGCGGATCAAAATTATCGTTTCCCCACAGTGGAGGAGCATACCAACGTACCCTTTGGTGACCCGCCCGGCCTGCTTACTCAGGAAGGCATTTCACTGGAGGTTGGTACGGAGTATGTTCAGGGTCAAAATCGTTACCGCACAACCTTGTATTCGATAGATCTGGATAATGAAATTGCTTTTGATTCGACAGGCTTTGCCAATCTGAACCTGGACCAGACCAGCCGACAGGGCATCATAATCGAAGCTTCTAATCAGTGGTCGAATGCGATCGATACTGGCATTAGTGTAACACTGATGGATGCCGAAATAACCGATGGCAGTTTCAAGGGTAATAACCTGCCATTAGTTCCCGAGAAAACCATGAGAATGGATATAATATACCATTACAATCCTGCATTATTATTCGGTGTCGAAGTGATTTCAGTCGGAAAGCAGGTGTTAGGTGGTGATTTTGCCAATGCATTGTCCCGGTTGTCGTCATATGAGGTGGTTAACGCGCACCTCTCATACGATTATCAGGACTGGATTTTTGCTTTTCGGGTAAATAACCTGCTGGATGAGAAATACAGCGAATCCGGTAGCCAGTTTACCGAATTTGACCCTGCTACATTCGCACCGACAAATTTCGAAGCCTTTTTCCCGTCGCCGGAAAGAAACTTCTGGTTGAGCGCCAGGTATAACTTTTAATCAACAAACGGATTGCGAGAATCCCTGTATCGATACGGGGTTTCTATTAATATTTGTTTAGAATGCGTTGTATGGTTCGTCGATATTTATCAATTTTAGCATGGGGTTTATTTGGCTCTTTTTTCTTGATGACTTTGCAGGCGGCGCCAGTAGAACGTATTATTTCCCTCGACCTCTGCACCGACTGGATGTTGTTAAAATACGCCAGCCGGTCTCAGGTGCGCGCCTACTCCCCGCTGTTATACCGCTATGCCGCCGACTGGGTGCCTGAAAATCTGCCGGTACACAATGGCAGCCTGGAACAAATACTGGCGCTTGAACCCGGGCTTCTAATCACCGGCGAATACAATGCCATCCTGTTACGAAAGCGCTTGGTACAGCTGGGCAAGACGGTTAAGGTGCTTCCTTTGCCGGATGGGCTGGACTCGATTCGTGATTACCAACAACAACTTTTATCGATAATTAAGGCTGATTCGGAATCTGTCGACATCGCCTGGTCCAAAGCCTATCCCAGGAAAAACCAAACCCTGTTACTGTTAGGCGCCAATGGCATCGGGACCGGGCGTGATACGCTTGAACATGACCTGTTAACCCGAGCGGGCTGGGATAACTATATCCAACAGTCGGGGTATGTGAATTTGCAGTTGGAAAAAATTGTGGCCAATCCACCCGACGCCATTTACTGGTCGGCACCGCTGTCGAATTCGCTGGCGAATCTGTTTGTTCAACATCCAGCCATCAAACAACTAATGCACCGAAATAAATTCCCACGTGCGGAAAACTGGCGCTGGCAATGTCCGGGTCCCTGGAGTCTTGAATTAGTCGAAAAATTGGCACAGTGGCAAAAATACTGAATCCAATACTGCTAGTCTGTCTTTTATTAATCGCACTGATATCGCTCGGTTTTGGTGCCATCGATGTCAACGTATTGGTCGGGTTATCCGACTGGTTAGGATCAATAGATTCGCGCGAAGCTTTAATCGTCGGCGAAATCCGCTTGCCCCGAACCCTGCTGGCCTTGATCGTAGGCGCCGCAATGGGTCTATCGGGTGCGGCTTTGCAAGGACTGTTACGCAATCCGCTGGTAGACCCCGGTTTGATCGGCGCCAGTCAGGGAGCGGCGCTAGGGGCAGCGCTGGTATTTTATTTTAATCTGTTCGCAGGATTAGGCGCTCTGGCAACGCCATTTGCCGGACTAATCGGGGCAGCTGTCACTCTGTTCATCTTGATGGGATTATCGGGTTCTATGGCGCGACCTGCGATTATCATTATGGCGGGTCTCGCTATTTCGACGCTTTCCGGAGCGCTATTGGCTGTGGTATTGAATTTTGCACCCAACCCCTATGCGATGCAGGAACTGGTCTTCTGGTTGCTGGGATCTGTATCGAATCGTGGGCTCGATAATCTCGTCGTGTTACTCCCGGCATTTCTACTCGGCAGTGCGGTGGTTTTTGCACAGCGTCGATTATTGCTGGGACTCAGTCTGGGCGAACAGGTCGCAGATAGCATGGGTTTGGAGGTGGTAAAGCGCGGACGTTTTATTATTCTTGGTACCGCATTGCTGATTGGTTCCTCGGTAGCAGTTGCCGGCAATATCGGTTTTATTGGTCTGATTGTACCTCATTTGATTCGTCCCCTGGTCAAATTCCGACCCGATCGTTTATTGGTGCCGTCGGCATTATCTGGCGCAATTGTGGTTTGTAGTGCCGATATTCTGGTGCGTTTGTTGCCGCCGGACCGAGAGTTGAAACTCGGTGTCTTGACAGCACTGGTAGGAGCGCCATTTTTTGTCTGGTTAGTATGGAAGGAAAGGCAACGATGGATTTGATGTCGATTAAAAATCTGTCGGTAAACCATCGACTTTTCGGCGTTTCGCTAGACATTCGACAGGGTGAGGTACTGGGTTTGATTGGCCCGAATGGCGCCGGAAAATCAACCCTGCTTAATGCTGCTGCGGGGTTGCTTGACAGGACTGGGGAGATTGAATTATCCCAGCGGAATATAGACGTCTTAAGCAGGGTGGAAAGGGCCCGTCGAATTGCGCTACAGCCACAATTTATTGAGAGCGCCTGGTCGCTCTCGGTGCACGACATTGTATCCATGGGGCGTTTACCCTGGGGCGATAGCAATCAGACTGTCATTCACAAAGTCATGCAGCAGGCCAATATCGATCAGTTTGCCAGTCGCCACGTCAATGAGCTGTCGGGCGGCGAACGAGCCCGGGTGTGGCTGGCCAGAGTGCTGGCAAATCAACCACAGGTTTTGTTGGTCGACGAACCAGTTGCCAATCTGGATATACATTATCAAAAGGAAGTGATGCAGATATTGTCCGACTATGCCGGTAGCGGAAGTGGAGTTGTCATTGCTATTCACGATTTGAGTCTAGCGGCGAGATATTGCGATCGTCTATGCCTTTTGCATCGTGGCCGGCAGGTGAAAACCGGCAGCGTGAGCGAAGTCTTGAATAAACAGGCTTTGTCAGCAGTGTTTGATGTCGATGTTTATGTTAATCTTAAGAACTCACCACCGGTGGTACTGGCACAATAGCCGGACACGATCTAAATTCCAGTAAATATTTTGTGCAACGCAACATTTTTGTTGACATCCTCTCTAAGCACCCCTATATTAGCCACATTGTTGCAGTGCAACATCTTATTTACGCAATATTTTTAAACTTTTTAGAGGCAATATTCATGTACGAAGATTTCGTAAAACTAGCACAAGATAGCATCAAGCCTGTGATGAAACTGGCTGAAAATAATACGGTCCTGGCGGTTAACCTGATGAAAGGCCAGTCTGAGAAGACTGCAGAATTCTTACAATCCAATCTGGCTCACCTTCAGGCACTTGCTGCCACTAAAGATATTAACGAAGCGGTTCAAATGCAGCAGAAGTACGTTGAAGAGCTCGGCGAGAAGCTGGTTTCTGCCAGCAAAGAAAATGCAGCGGCGGTTGAAGCTGCACTGACTGAAGCCGGTAAGGTTTTCGAAGGCTCCCTGGCCGAAGTTCAGGCGCAGGCTAAAAAGACTGTTGAAAAGCTCGAAAAGGAAATGAACAAAGCGGCTAAAAAAGCTGCTTAGCAATTGTTTACCCTGACTGATGCAATCGACGAATGCAACAGTCACTTGATCCCGTTGATTACAGTATTTTAGCCCGGCTTTTAATGAGGTCCGGGCTTTTTTTTAGGAGTTGAAAATGACAAATGTAGTAATTGTTGATGCAGTACGCACGCCGATTGGCGCCTTTGGTGGAGCTCTGGCTTCGGTTTCCGCCACAGAAATGGGGGCTCTGGTGATCAAAGCCCTGTTGGAAAGAACAGGTGTAGCGGTGGATCAGGTTGATGAAGTGATTCTCGGCCAGGTTTTAACTGCCGGTAGCGGCCAAAATCCAGCCCGTCAATCGGTGATCGGTGCCGGTTTACCCAAAGAATGCCCCGCTATGACCATTAATAAAGTATGTGGCAGTGGTCTTAAAGCAGTCCATCTGGCTGCGCAGGCAGTCAAATGTGGCGATGCTGAAATCGTTATTGCTGGTGGCCAGGAAAATATGAGTGCATCTCCGCATGTGCTGCCCAGATCACGCGATGGTCAGCGAATGGGCGATTGGAAGATGGTCGATAGCATGATTGTCGACGGTCTCTGGGATGCATTTAATCAGTATCACATGGGCACCACGGCGGAAAATATCGCCAATCAATGGGATCTCAGTCGTGATGATCAGGATTCGTTTGCAGCCGCTTCACAGAATAAGACCGCGCAGGCTCAGAAGGATGGTAACTTCGATAAGGAAATTGTCGCTGTAGAAATTCCACAACGCAAAGGTGAACCAGTTGTATTCGACCGTGACGAATATCCAAAGTCAGGCGTCAGCAGTGAAACCCTGGCGAAACTGAGACCGGCATTCGATCGGGAAGGTACAGTTACCGCGGGCAATGCCTCGGGCTTGAACGATGGCGCCGCAGTTTTAATGGTGATGAGTGAAGACAAGGCAAAAGAACTGGGTCTGACGCCAATGGCAACGATAAAAGCCTATAGCAGTGCCGGGGTTGATCCGGCTATTATGGGTACCGGCCCGATACCAGCGTCTAACAAATGTCTGGATAGGGCGGGCTGGCAGATTTCCGATCTCGATTTGATTGAGTCTAACGAAGCATTTGCCTCCCAATCCATGTCGGTAAACGCCGAAATGGGTTGGGATACTGCAAAAGTTAACGTCAGTGGCGGCGCGATTGCGCTGGGTCATCCGATAGGTGCATCCGGCGCCCGTATTCTGGTAACTTTGTTGCATGGCATGGATCGCCTCGATGTCCATCGGGGGTTGGCGACACTGTGTATCGGTGGCGGCCAGGGCGTTGCTATTGCGGTAGAGCGCTAATTACACTCCGCAGATTGCGGATAAATATTAAATTCAGGAGTTTATTAAAGTGAGCAAAGTAGCACTAGTAACAGGTGGCACTCGTGGCATCGGCCAGGCAATCAGCCAGGTATTGAAAAATGCCGGCTATAATGTAGTTGCAACCTATGCCGGAAACGATGAAGCAGCCAGGCGATTCACCGAGGTAACAGGTATCAAGACCTGTAAATTCGATGTCGGCGATTTTGATGCCTGCCAGGCAGCTGTGCAACAGGTCGAAAGTGAAATAGGACCGGTCGAAGTCCTTGTTAACAATGCCGGTATTACTCGAGACGGTACTATGCACCGAATGAGTTTCGAAAAGTGGAATGAAGTTATTCAGACCAATCTTTCTTCCTGTTTCAACATGTGCCGTGCCGTCATTGACGGTATGCGCGATCGCAGTTTCGGACGCATCGTTAACATTGGATCGGTCAATGGACAGGCGGGTCAATATGGACAGGTGAATTATGCCGCCGCGAAATCGGGAATCCACGGATTTACCAAAGCCCTGGCTCAGGAAGGCGCCGCTAAAGGTATAACCGTTAATGCGATTGCACCCGGCTATATCGCAACCGAAATGGTGCGAGCTGTACCTGAAAACGTACTTGAAAAAATCGTCGCAACGATTCCGGTGGGTCGTTTAGGTGAAGCCAGCGAAATCGCTCGCGCTGTTGAGTTTCTGGTAGCAGACGACGCTGGATTTATCACCGGATCGACACTGTCGATTAACGGTGGACAGCATATGTATTAAGCCTCGATTCTTTCGAAGCTGTGAAAAAGGCCGAAGTTCCTTCGGCCTTTTTCAGGCTAGCAAAGCCGAATAAGTCGTAAATAAATTATCTGGTGACTGAGAAATTGAGCCCCTCCCAGGTAAACCAATTAGATGTGAATGCATTTGGAGATCTTTATGAACGAAGTAAATCCGCAAAATCTATTTGAGAAGTACGCAACCGAAGGGCATCGCGTATTTAAAGATTTCACGTTTTCGGAATCGCAGGAGATGATTTCTCAATTTGCCAATTCCTGGAATACGATTATGACCCGGGCGATGGAAAGTCCCGACGAATGGTTTAATACTTTGTCCGGTTTCTATCAGGATCAGTTCAAGTTATGGCTTAATCTGTTTAACCCTGCTGCGGAACCGGTGGTTGAAGCGGCGCCGGCAGACCGGCGGTTCGCTGCCGATGAATGGAGCGAAAGTCCATTGCACAATTATCTCAAGCAGTCTTACCTGTTGAGTTCAAGATGGCTGACAAACCTGGTATCGGATTCCACCCTGGACGATGTAACCAAGAGTAAATGCGATTTTTATACGCGACAGTTTATCGATTCCATGTCACCCTCCAATTTCGCCATTACCAATCCCGAGGTGCTCAAGGAAACGATCGATTCAAAAGGACAAAACCTGATGAATGGGCTTGGTAACTTGATACAGGATATGCAAAAAGGTCGTATTAGCATGACCGATGAAACGGCCTTTGAACTGGGCAAAAATATTGCTGCGACACCGGGTTCCGTGGTATTTCAAAATGAGCTGATTCAATTGATACAATTTAAACCGTTAACTGAAAAAGTGAATGAGCGCCCGTTGTTAATTGTCCCGCCCTGTATTAACAAATATTACATTCTTGATTTGTCGGAACACAATTCCTATGTGCGTTATTGCCTTGAGCAGGGTAATAATGTCTTTATTATTTCCTGGCGAAACCCCGACGAATCCCTCGGCGATAAAACCTGGGACGACTATCTGGACGAGGGCACCATCCCGGCCATTGATGCTGTTAAGACAATAACCGGTGCGAAGAAAATAAACGGCGTCGCCTGGTGTATAGGCGGTACTTTGTTGGCAACCACCATGGCGGTGCTGGCAGCGAAAAGGAAAAAGCCGTTTGCTTCAGTGACGTTTCTTACTACCCTGCTCGACTTTTCCGACCCCGGTGAACTCGGTGTATTTATTGATGAATCTCAAGTCAAGCAGCATGAACATAAACTAGCCGAAGGTGGTGTCATGCCGGGCAAGCAACTGGCGACGACATTTTCGATGCTGAGGGCGAATGATTTGATCTGGAACTATGTGGTCAATAATTACATGAAAGGCAAAACACCCCCGCCTTTTGATATTTTATACTGGAACGGCGACTCGACGAATATGACGTCTGCCATGTACACCTGGTATCTGCGCAAAATGTACCTGGAAAATAAACTTGGCGAACCCGATGCGCTCGAGTTATGCGGTACACCGGTAAACCTCGGTAAGATAGATTGCCCGATTTATTTCCTGTCGGCGATCGATGATCATATAGCGCCCTGGAAGACGACATTCGTTTCTACCGAATTACTGAAAGGCGATATGAAATTCGTGTTGTCGGCCAGTGGACACGTGGCTGGCGTTATCAATCCCGCCAATAAAAACAAGCGTAATTTCTGGATTAACGGTGAACTGGGGCAGGGTGCCGACCATTGGCTGGATACTGCCGAGAGTGTCGCAGGAAGCTGGTGGACGAACTGGGACCAGTGGCTTAAGGCTCAGGGTGGCAAAGAAATTGACGCGCCGGAATCCGTTGGCAGTCAGGCGTTTGCAGAAATAGAGCCCGCCCCTGGTTCCTTTGTCCTGGCCAGAGCGATTTAGTCCTAAATTGAGCCTGTAATTCTCAAATAACTCGGAAAAGCAGGTCGTTGGATTCAGGCAAAGGATTGCCAGAATTATTTTGCTGCAATGCAACAAAATAGTTGACATCTCATCTAATAACCCCTATATTTGATTAATTGCTGCAGTGCAGCATCGGTAATTAAAATTTTTTTGGAACTCGATAGAGGCGATGATCATGTACGAAAATTTCGTGAAATTGGCACAGGAAAACCTGAAGCCTGTTTTGAAACTGGCTGAAAACAACACGACTCTGGCTGTTAATCTGTTGAAAAGCCAGTCAGAAAAAGCGGTTGAATTGATGCAATCCAACCTGACCCACCTGCAAGCCTTGTCAACAACGAAAGATGTTAACGAAGTTGCTCAACTGCAACAGAAGTATGTTGAATCATTGGGCGAGAAGCTGGTTTCCGCCAGTAAAGAAAATGCCGTTGCGGTTGAAGCGGCGTTGACGGAAGCCGGTAAGGTTTTCGAAGGCTCAATGGCCGAAGTCCAGGTTCAAGCCAAAAAGACCGTTGAAAAAGTCCAGAAGGAAATGTCTAAAGTTGCCAGGAAAGCTGCTTAATAAATTGATTTACTCCGATTGCGATAGTCCTCCTGTCGCAATCGACTCTCCTCCTCGCTGACTACAGTGATATTAGCCCGGCTTTTTGTTAAGTGCGGGCTGTTTTTTTCCTACTGCGGTGGAAGCGAATAAGTCCCGGTGGCATGAGATACTATTTTGTCATCACTGTATACCGATACTTCGATCACGGCGAGGCGTTTGCCGAGCTTGATGATCGTACCTACCGCAATCAGGTCAGTTTCCTGGGGTTTGCGCAGAAAGTTAATATTAAAACTGGTGGTAACGGCAAGTTTGACCTTGCCGAGCATGCTGAGGACAACGGCAAACATACAGGCATCCGACAGCGACATCATGTGCGGGCCCGATATGGTGCCACCTGGACGGGTTGATTTTTGGTGGTAGGGTAGTTTCATGACCGCTTTTCCTGCATCAATGCTTTCGAGCAGCATACCGGCATCGGAGGCCCAGGGTAATTCAAGGGTCAGAATCTCGTTAAATTGCTCGACTGAAATTTTGCTCATGTTGATCATGCTAGTTGAATTCCCTTCAATTTTGTCAGTGATTGGTCGAACTGGCAATACCAGAATAATCCGAGCGCGAGTTTGTGATTTCTCCTGTGTCTGGAATCAATGTTAATATCGTCCGCTGATAACCTGATTTGTTTGATCCAGTTTTAGAAGGGCGCTTAGTCTTGTTGAATCTCGGTTTGTTTGTAGCACTGTTAACCGCCAGCTTTTTGCTGTTTTTCAGTGGTCCGGATACCTATGCAATTCGTTCGCTGAGAGAGTTGTGGAATCTTGGGCATATACTGTATTTCGGACTCCTTGTTTATCTTTTTTGGCGATTTACCAAGAGTTTTCGGCTATCGAGGAATATCATCTGGTTGATATCACTTTTATTGACCCTAATATGGGGCGGGGCGATTGAGGTGTTGCAATATGCAAGTGCGCGCACTGCGGATTTGATGGATCTGTCACGTGATTTTTGTGGCACCTTGTTGGTGCTCAGCTTTATGCCCGGTTTGATGGGTCCTGTTAGTCGAGGTTTAAAGGCAGTTGTTCGGTCCCTCGTGGTCGCATTTGCCTTATTTCACCTGTCACCTTTAGTAATAGCGTTGAGTGATGAAATGATTGCCAGGGCACAATTTCCTGTGTTATCCAGTTTTGAGACCTCGTTTGAACTCGATCGCTGGGAGGGCGGCGCTAACCGGGAGCTTGTCAGCGAGGTTGGTGGCAGGCAGGGACGTCAGCTTAGAATTGATCTCGATACGCAACGTTATTCCGGTATTGGTTTGCGTTATCTGGGAGCGGACTGGCGAAAATATCGGCATTTGAATCTCGATATTTTTCATGCTGATCCGAGAGCTTTGCGGTTGACAGTTAGAGTACACGATAGTCGGCATCAAACAGTGCAACCGACCTTTCTTTATTCGGATCGATTCAACCGACAATTTCAATTGCATCAGGGCTGGAACAAGATTCAAATTAAATTAAGGGATATTGAAGACGCGCCCAGAAACCGAAAAATGAATATGAAAGAGGTGG
>CAZYYM010000034.1:0-30536 GCA_964651385.1 uncultured Gammaproteobacteria bacterium
GAACATTCGGTGCTGTCTTTCGTCTTGACCGGTGAATTCACCATGACAACAAATGAGTGGGCTAAAATTCTTTTACCTGGCGATATGACTGAAAATCCTGCGGGTACCATGCACAAGGTGAAAATTGGCGCAGAGGGAGGCTCATTTTTATTTGCAAAGAAATTTCACTAAGAATGAATTTGCCTCATAACCAGTCCAGTCAGAGGGATGCCAAAGCCGCCGCTCCGCTCTATTTTTGTCACCTCTGCTAGTTGCTAGGCATTCAACCAATAGGGATAAATAAATGACAACCCACAATATTGCAGATGTATACGTATCAAATGACGACTTACCTTGGAAATGCCTGAGAGATGGCTACGACTTCAAGTTACTACGTACCTGTTCTGTTACGGGCACTTGGGCAGTCTTATTTCGTACTATAGCGGGCGGCTCAGTTCCGCCTCACAAACATATTAGTGCAGCTGAATATTTTGTGTTGAAGGGAAAAGTTGAAGTGAGGGGCGGGAAAGAAAATGGAGGTGTCACAGCAGTTGCTGGCGATTATGGATACGAACCTAATGGAATCATTCATGCAAAGACCTATTTCCCTGAACCCACCGAATACTTGTTTATTAGCCACGGACCGATCCAGTATCTCGATGAAGAAGGAAATACATCAGGGATAATTGACTGGCTTGTAATACAAGAGAAATGGGATAGTGCAGAAATTGCTGAGCAATCAAAGAATGCCTAATAAACGCATGCAGTTGGACTTCGGCAATCGCTGCGCGATTACCTCAGCGGGTGAGCGCGACGTTAGCCACAAAAAGATTAAGCGCGAAAACAAGAATCCGTTTTCTCGGAGGAGGACAAAATGACAGATATTTCAGTTATTGGGCTTGGGGACATGGGTAGCGCATTGGCATATACGCTGCTTAAAAATGGATACTCGGTGACTGTCTGGAATCGATCTACAGCTAAAGCTGAACCGTTGACTAAAGCAGGCGCCATTTTGGCCGGTTCTGCTGCCGAAGCGATAGATGCGAGCCCGGCGACAATCACGTGTATCACTACGCATGACAGAACCATCCAGCTTATCGATAACATTGGCATATCACTCAAAGACAAAACAATTATCGAACTCAGTACAGGCGGAATAGCTGGAGCCGAAACGCTTACCCAACTGCTATCCGACAAAGGTGCCGATTGGCTATTGGGGGCGATCAGTGCTTATCCGTCCGGTGTCGGTAAAGATGAAACCGTGTTGCTCATGGTTGGTAATCAAGAAGTATGGAATAGATGGGAGAAACTTATAAAAGCACTGGGTGGTGGATCGGTCTGTGTTGGTGACAAGGCTGCAATGTTACCTACCCTGTTTGCTGCACTTTTTACCGCCCGACAAGGTTTTATGTTTGGCATGATCTATGGTGCACTGGCCTGTAAAAAAGCCGGTATTTCTCCTGAAACCTTTGCCCGCCAGGTACCAATATCGATGGGCGTAATGCCAAGCTATTATCAATATTTTGTCGATACGGTTGCCGAAGGGAACTTTGAAAGTTCAGATGCCTCAATGGCAACCTATGCGGCAGCGCTTGATGATACGCTAAGCACTTTCGAGGTCCTGGGAGCTTCCTCGGAGTTACCAAGGCTCTTTAGCGAAATCACCCACAAAGGGATCGATGCGGGTTTGAGTGAAAAAGCGCTTACGGCCTTGATTGAGTTATTGGGGAAGACCGACTAAAACAATTTACCGGTTTGCCACAAGAAACCTTTTATGATCGAAAGTCTGGAGTTCTAAAACTTAATAGGAAATCCACAATCGAAACTTTCAGCGGTCATATTAAGAAGTGTTTCTGAAAGCCTCACTATAAAGCATCGTCAGTTCAGGCACCGGATTTGGGAAAATACTCTTCAAATGCGGAAAATATAGATTTATAGACGGCAATTTTGAATGGCGTAGTATGTTGCAATAACCAGTCAGTATCGACCCAGTTAAACTGAATAAATTCACGATCGTCGGCGGCTTCGGCATCGGGGGCGGAGCCATTGTATTCGAGCAGGAACCATTTTTGCCGCTGTCCTGTATAAAGTGTGCCATCCTTTATCAAAGGTTTTCGGAACAGGTAACTTAACCAGCCCGGATTTTCTGTGATGAAGTTTACGTGTTTGTAGGTTATACCGGTTTCTTCGAGCAGCTCGCGCTCCATCGCTTGTTGCGGTGTTTCTCCCTGGTCAATACCGCCCTGCGGCATCATCCATTCACCAGGGTAGTGAATGGCTTCTCCAGCAAGAATTTGATGCCGGTTATTTATCAGCATCATGCCGACATTGGGTCGGAAATTCGGGTCGCCTGTAATGCTAGAAAGCTTGTTCATAAATCCAAGTATAGCAAAAGGTCAGAAATTAAATATTTGCGAGTAATGGTTTAATCGCTTCATCCTGCATCGGCAGATCGGTGATGAATCCTTTGCGAACCAGGTTGTTACCGCATTCGATTTCAATTTGGGTACCCGCGGACCAGAAGTCTGTCTCGACCATGCCAAGAGCCACGTTCTGTTTGAATCGTGGTGACCAAGTGGCAGTAGTTATGCTTCCCGCGGATTGACCAGCAACTTTGATCGGCCATGGGTGCTGGCAGGGAGGGCAGGGTTCACCACCGAATACGATGCCGCGAATCTGGCGCTTAATACCCATTTCAGCGATATTCTGCAATGCCTGTTTGCCAATAAATTCGATGGCTCGGTCGAAATGACAATACGGTTCAAAACCACATTCCAGCGGGTTATTGTGTATCGTGAATTCGTTGCCGTAGGACAGCAAGCCACCTTCAATACGCTCGATTAAATTAGGGCAGCCGGCACGGACGTTAAATTTTTTACCTGCTTGCCAGAGTGCATCCCAGAGTTCAAGGCCTAAAGCGGGTCGGTCGAGGTAAATTTCAAAGCCACCCTGTTTGCTGTAACCGCTGCGTGCGACTACGAGCGGGTGGTTTCTAAATTCGAATATTTTGAATCGGAAAAATCCGATCCTGCGAACTCCATGGCCAAACACCATTGCAACCAGATCGTCGGACTTCGGACCCTGTATAGCCAATGGCCAGACATCGGGTTCGGAAATGTCGACAGACAGACCTATGCCTAGCGCCAACCCCTTTGCCCACAACAAAATGTCGGAATCGGCAATTGACAGCCAAAAATGGTTCTCGGCCATTTTGAGAATGACGGGGTCGTTTAACATACCACCCTTTTGATCAATTAGCGGAGCGTAGAGGCATTGCCCAATTTCGGCATTGCTTAAATCACGCGGGGTCATCAACTGGACTAGTCTGGCTGCATCTAATCCCTTCAATTCGACCTGTCGCTGACAACCCACATCCCAGATTTGCACGTGTTTCTTCAAGTGCCAGTAGTCTTCAACAAGCGATTTTTTAAATCCTTTGGGCAGGATAGTGTGGTTGACGACCGAGTAACCCGAAACGCCCAGCGCTTCTATCCTTGGTGTGTAAGGCGTTGCTCGAATACGCCGCGATACATTGAGCACGGGAGCTGTCATTAAATTACGCAGACCACCAGACGGAATATGAATGCGGTGACAGCATTAAAGGCAGGTGATATCTCTTTTGATTGTCGGGCATGGTGAAACAGATTACGGCGGTCTTGACAATTGCCTGGTCGACAGGAAAGTATTCTGCCAGGTGGAAAATCAGTTCATAGTCCCCTTCGAGAGCCTCGACCTGCCGGAGGATTCTGCCTTCCTCGTCGGATAAAATATCAAAGACGATTTCAGAACGGGATTGATTAATCCGGTGTTTCAGCTGGACCCTGATACCGACAGCAGATTTTCCGGTTATCGAATTCAATACATGTGAAGAAACGGTCGCCATAATCCAACCTTATTCGATGGATGCCTTGTCGCGCTTACTGGTGGTAGCCAACACGATCGGACTGATGTGACCAACCGTTTTCACATTCACGCAAGCCGTCTTGCCACTGGCGATAGCTCTTTCCACGGCTGGTATGATATCAGCGCGCTTCTCCACCAGTTCGCCATGGCCACCGAGACCTTCAAACATGCTGTGAAAAGGAATGTCACGAAAATCGGTGGCGAAATGCTTTTGGTTCGCAAACAGGCGTTCCTGTTGTTGTGAAATACAATCGAGACCACCGTTATTGTCGATTACCACAACGATTGGCAACTTTTCCTGGAAGGCCGCTTCAATACTCGAACCTCCCGACAGAAATGCACCATCACCGCTAACCACGACAACATTCTGGCCTGGATTGTTTAACTTGGCTACGGTAGCAAAAGGTACGCCGACACCCAACATACTAAAGGTACCAGGATGAAGAATATTGCCCAGTTTTCTACCCCGGAAGCCTGCGATGTTAACTGCTATTTCTGACCAAAAGTGCGTGTTGCCGCCATCTATGACCAGCCAGTCGTTATCGTTCATCGCGGCCTGCACATCGAGCGCAAGCTGGAGCGGGTGAATCCGGTCATTGTCAAGCTGTGGAATTTCGGCGAGGGTTTGATCGACCCAGTCAGCGCGTTTCCGTCGGTTAGTCTCAAACCATTTACTGTCAAATGGTTTTAAATCGCCAAGGGCGTCAAGGAAAGCCCCGGGGTCGCTTAACAAAGCAATGTCGGCGCTGCGATTGAATTCAATTTCTTCGTGTGAGCCATTGACGCAAATTACTTTTGTTGTATCGGGGAAAAATGGTGGGTTGCCGAAATTCATCTGATTGTCGAGTCGAGTGCCGACCATGATGACGACATCCGATTCCTCTAGCGCAAATTTTGATGGTGGGTATTGATGTACATCGGCCAGCCCCATATAAGCCTCGGTTTCTTCATCGAGTAACTTCTGGTGATAAGGTACATTGAATATCGGGATGCCGAGTTTGAGTCCGACAGCTTCGAGTTTTTCTTCGGCATGCGACCACCAGACGCCATGCCCACCAATGAGTACCGGTTTATTGGCATTTTCAATGATATACAGAATCTCATCGAGGTCGTCAGGGCAGGGCCAGGCACGGGGTGGATTTTTCGAACGCCGATCAAAGGGACGTTCGTTACGCATCGCGTCTTCGTCGAAGCTGCTGAACATGATGTCGACCGGCATACTCAGGTGTACCGCACCGGGGTAGCCGCCGAGCGCGATTTTCCAGGCGCGATCGACGAATTCGGATATGCGTTCGCCATCGGTAATGGAAACACTGTATTTGGTCAAAGGTGCCGCAATAGCGACGTCGTCGATCTCCTTAAAACCACCGCTGCCCTGACGCTTGAGGGTGCTCGAACCGGTAATAAAAATCACTGGTGAGCGCTCGCCCCAAGCTTCCATCATCGCCGGGACGGCACTGGCAAACCCTTCGGGTCCGACCAGACAGACGGCGGGCTTGCGTGTAATGCGCGTATGACCATCGGCAAGGTGCCCGGCTACCTGTTCGTGCGGTGCGTTGATTACCGCTATACCGCACTCCATTAAACCCTCTAGCGCAGGGTTACAGAAACCACCGCTCAATGTGAAAACCTGGGATACACCCTTTTCGAGCAAGGCTCGCGCAAGTAAAATGCCACCTCGTATTTTCATCAATAAACCCCTTTAATCAATGATGATACTTCCATCGATATCATTAATATCCGGTTTACCCAACTGTGCCAGGGCGGCATCAATCTGGTTTCTTATCAGGTCGATCACTGCCTGCAATCCGAGTTCACCAGCGGCCCCCATACCATACAGAAAAGGCCGGCCAAGCAAGACAAAATCGGCACCTAATGCCAATGCCTTGATAACGGCTTCGCCGTTGCGCACACCGCTATCAAACAGGATGGGAAAATCCGGGCCGACTACCTGGCGAATTGCAGGTAACATCTGCACTGAAGTGGGTGCGCTATCGAGTTGTCTTCCGCCGTGGTTGGAGACGTAAATAGCGTCAGAACCGGAATCGCGAATTTGTAATGCATCCTGAGGTGACAAGACGCCTTTTACAATCAGTGTGCCTTCCCAACGTTCGCGCAATCGCGCCAAAAAATGCCAGTCGACTTTGCCACGGCTTTCGTTGCGGACAAATTTGGCAGTCGAGCGTTCGACAGCATTATTGGCGACTTTGGGTACGCCATTTAGCAAGGTAGTAATCGACCACTGGGGATGTAAAGCAAAATCGAAAAATTGTTTCGGGCCCATTTTAAAGGGTACCTGAAAACCATTGCGTTGTTCACGAGGACGCGGCGCGACAATGGGCACATCAACCGTTATCATCAGTGTGTCATAACCGGCCTTTTCAGCTCTATCTAACAGATCAAAACCGGCTTGTTCGGATTGACCGACATAAAGCTGGAACCAGGCGTTATTGGTTGCGCGCTCAAATGTATCTTCAATGCTACTGGATGCCATGGTCGAAAGCCCGAGTGGAATATTATTTTTGACCGCTGCCGCGGCCAGCATTTTATCGGCGCCCGGCCAGGTCAGATCGCACATACCCATGGGTGCGATTCCAAAGGGCAGTGACCACGCTCTGTTGAACAGCGTTTTACCGAGGTTTCTATTTTCGGTATTCACCAGAACGCGGGGCAACAATCGAATTGTATCGAGTTGTGCGCTGTTCTGTTCATGGGTAAATTCACTCCCGGCCGCGCCGTCGATGTAATCGAACATGATTCTGGGCATGCGTCGTCGAGCCAGTTGGCGTGCATCCGACACACTCAATATATTTTTATTCATCAAATTAAAGGTGCCACAAGAATGACTGCCTGGTGAATTTCAGGTGACCAAGTTTAACTTGGATGCGATATTGCGAACAGAGATAATTTTAGCGGATTCACTGCGTCAATATTGGGGGATAGTTTCGGTATTTGTTGAATACAGTTTAAATTCTACAATAAAAAACATGATGACTGGCGCCCGCCGGGTAAATTGCAGAACGCTGCTCAAGCCGACGAAGTATTAGTGCGTATTGCGGGTTGAATTTTTCAGAATTGGTACAATTTGATGAATATCCAACAGCCAATATTCTCCACCTTTACCAATCTGGAATTTCTTATGAAAAATGACTTAGTTGATAAGTCCGTAATGGTTCTTGCCATAGGCATGGTTGTCTCAAGTCTGATCGGTTGTAGCGCGATTAACACCAGTATTCAAAAAAGTGACCTTGATATCCAGACAAGAGCGAGCGATTCAATATTTTTAGAACCGGTCAAAGCCGAGAAACGCATTATTTTTATTTCGCTACGTAATACTTCGGATAAAGATCTAGTCATCAAGCCCAGAATTACGGATCGCCTGGTGAAAAGTGGTTATCAGATTACCGACGATCCCGATCTCGCGCAATTTATGCTACAGGCTAATATATTAAAGGTTGGCAAGGACAACCAGGATTCGACCGATAGCTATATTGAGGCGGGTTTCAGTGGTGCAGTACTTGGTGATGCGGTCTCTGGGAATTCTGATTCGAGCAAAGGCGTTGTGCTGGGCGCTTTGATCGGCGTTGTTGCCGATTCCATGGTTGACGATACCCTTTACACCATGGTAACGGACCTGCAGGTGCGTGAGCGCCCGCGCGGCAATGAAAGCATGACCCAGCAACAAACTGAAAATAATACCCAGGGTAGCAGTACCACAGTAAGCCAGTCATCGAATATTTCCCCGGTGGAATGGAAAACCTACCATACCCGGATTGTGAGTACAGCAAATCAGGCTAATCTTGAATTTGAGGACGCTTTACCGGCACTGGAAGACGGCTTGATCCGCTCAATTTCAGGTTTGTTTGCTGAATAGGTTTCTGTGATCGCTGAGGTACAGGGTCTCTCCCTGGAGAACTCATTCAGGGTAAGATTTGGCGATAATGTAAAGCCCGAGTAGTAAAATCGAGATATAAAATACGAGTCGAAAACGGTGTTCGGATAAGCCGCTACGAATTTGTTGGCCAATCCACATGCCCAGTATTGCGGGTAACACCGCTAACAAAGACAGCATACCCAATTGAACGTTAAGCAGGTTATGGCGTTGAAGCGCGATGGCCAGAGCCAGTGTAGAAACGCTGAATAAAAGCCCCATTGCCTGTACGAACTGATTACGGTCAAGTCCGATAGATTGAAGGTACATGATACCGGGGACCGCAAATGCCCCGGTCATACCTGTGAGTACGCCGTTCACAGCACCGAGAAAGCAACCAGTCCAGGGTTCACACGTTTCCGGGATAGCCAGGCGAAAGCCACCAAGGCTGGATAGTGAGTAAACGACTAACAGGCCGCCTAGCAGCATCGACAACAGGTTTAAATCTACCCGACTTAATGCAAGAGCACCCACCCAGACGGTAGCGGTTGCCATAGACAGAAATGGCCAGAGACGCTGTAGCAGGTAAGCCAGATTGCCACCGACCAGTGCCTGCCAGAGATTAGTTACCAGCGACGGCATAATCAGTAGCGCCATCGCTGTGGTCAGGTCGTAGCTTGCAACCAGTATCGCCAGACTGATGGTGGGTAAACCCAATCCGACGACGCCTTTGACTAGACCTGCGAGCAGGAAGGTGGCGATTACAAAGAAAATAGATAGTGGATCGAACATTACTTCAG
Organism: uncultured Gammaproteobacteria bacterium; assembly: GCA_964651385.1. Lineage (GTDB taxonomy): Bacteria > Pseudomonadota > Gammaproteobacteria. The sequence continues at coordinate 8,554 of CAZYYM010000034.1, forward strand.
TTTAACCATAGTCACGAGATTGCACGAGTTGGAAATTGAGTTTAAAGTTGAACGAAGCAATCGCTGAAGACTGCAATGTCCGCTGACAAAAACAAAAACCGGGGTAAACGCGAATGGCACTATAAGCCCGTGCTACCGTTGCAAATGTCACCTCTATTCACTTGGCCTCTACAGCCATTGAAGGCGTTGCGCTGGATTGTCTATTCGTGGTTGCCGATTTCTGAAAGACTGATTCTGGTCGGCTTTGCCTTGGTTTCCTGGTTTTATTTCACACCGGAATTGGGAGTTTGTGAGACATTTAAATTTCGCTGGATAGCAGAAATATATAGTCGTAATCTGGTATTGATGGTTGTTGTAGCCGGTGGTTTGCATCTGTATTTCTATACCTTCTCAAAACAGGGTCGGGTAAGAAAATATGATGCCCGCGAACTGGTTAAATCGAGTCGCCTGTTCACATTTAACTCACAAATTCTCGATAATATGTTCTGGTCGCTGGCGAGCGGTGTTAGCGTCTGGACGGCCTACGAGGTATTAATGATGTGGGCGTTTGCCAATGGTTATCTAAGCTACCTGAGCTGGGCGGAAAACCCTGTCTGGTTTGTAGCAATATTTCTGTTCATACCCATCTGGGAATCCTGCTACTTCTATTTAATTCATCGAGCATTGCATTTGCCGTTATTATACAAAAAAGTGCATTATCTGCACCATCGCAATACCAATGTCGGCCCCTGGTCGGGTATGTCGATGCATCCGCTCGAGCATATTATCTATTTAGGTACAGTGATCGTTCACTGGTCAATTGCTTCGCACCCGGTGCACATGATTTTTCACCTGCAATATTTCACCCTGACCGCTGCAACGACGCATACCGGTTTTGCGGGACTTGTGATCAAAGATCAAAACGGCCTGTCACTGGGTACTTTTCATCATCAGATGCACCATCGCTATTTCGAATGCAATTATGGCGGGCTCGAATTGCCCTGGGATAGATGGTTTGGATCGTTTCATGACGGAACAGAGGAGTCGCATGAACGAATGAAAGAGCGCCGACGGGCTATGGTTGTGGCGAAATAATTGACAATTACCCGACAAAAAAGAATAGGGACTGGAGTCCCGAAAATACCGGGAATGGCAAGGGACTGGTTGTTGTGTGCGACCTGGCTTGAGCGAAATCGATCGAATGCTGTAACGCCTAACTCTTAATAATCGATTCGATATCGTATTTCAGGTCTGGCATCTGGGGCAGTAGTAGCTGGATCGCTGGTTCTGGACAATTTGTTTAATCGTTTTGCCGCAGGTTCTGCAGCCGTCCCGGACGCCATAAACCTGTAGGGATTGGGTAAAGTAACCCGGCTTGCCATCCACTCGGCTGAAATCCTGCAAAGTCGTGCCACCTTGTAGAATTGCTGCTTCCAGAGTATGTTTTATAGTTTCGACCAATCTCGATATTCGCTTTTTGCTAATTCTGCCGGCTTCACGCGTCGGTCGGATACCGGCACTGAATAAAGCTTCGCTAGCGTAAATGTTGCCTACACCGACAACAATGTGGCTATCCATGATAACCGATTTAATCGATGCACTTCGTTTTCTGCAAGCCCGAAAAATATAGTCGGTATTGAATGCATCGGTCAGCGGTTCCGGGCCGAGTCTGCGCAACAATCGGTGCTCCTGGGGCTTTTCCCTGGTAAACAAAAGAGAGCCGAAGCGTCGCGGGTCGCGAAATTTGAGTGCCTGTCCGGAGCTGAGCTGCATTTCCACATGTTCGTGTCTGGCTACCGGGCTGTTATGCGGTAATATGCGCATACTGCCCGACATGCCGAGATGCCATAGCATGGTCCCGTGATCAACAGGCATCAGGATATATTTTCCTCGACGATAAACATCGGTTATTTTTTGACCGGATAATTGATCGATTGCATCGCTAATAGGCCAGCGCAGGCGACGTTCACGGATGATAAAACATTCGATATGCTGACCGAGAAGATAGGGGCGGATGCCCCTGGTCGTGGTTTCGACTTCGGGTAATTCCGGCATCAGCTCGAAACACCACTCAGCGTAGAAGACAGTTTGAGAGGGTAGCGTGCCGCTGCATCCCTCATACCTGTGTTGTTCGACCACTAGTGCGTAGTAATTTCATTTTTCGGCGCAGCCAGTAGGCCGTAGTATTGGCTTTCGTTGAAATAGTATTGCAAACCGAGGTCCGGTCGCGCGATAACGAGTTGAGGTGTGATGGCAAGTACGTAAAAATCGATCGCATCACCATGCTCAAGCCTTGCGGTTACCCTTTGTTTTGGTGCCTTATCGGGCAGGTATTTCTGAATGTGACTGGCCTCGATGGTTTGCCAGTTGCTTAGCAATTTATTGACCTGATCAGCACTTAGTTGGGCATTGTCCGATATCCAGTCACTCGAATCATTTTTACTTATGCGGAACTCGTTGAATGTAATTGACCGCAATGGTAGGGTCTTTGGCAGTAGGCGTCGGTCGACGAGTCCGCTGATACCCTGCGTAATAAAAGGTAAATAGCGATCCGCTAGCAAATAAACCGTGTCGTCGATTTGTAGATAACGCCGTTCGCCAATGTTATTGGTTGCACCAAACAAAAACTGTTTGTCATTGAGCCTGAGTATGGCTTTGGGATATTGCAGGCCCAGAGTAGACAGATCGATTTCGCTAATCGACAGCCTGGAATCGGTTTGTGCGTTGACGATGTCGACGATGCGTTCAACTGTAATGTTATTGGCGTACCAGACCACCGGCGTGTCAATTTGCCAGTGACCTTTAATCTTGCTCAGGTGCAGGCTGGTATCGGTGGTTTGAATGTCGATATTGGTAATATCCTGCGCTTTGAGTTGGGTGATATGCTTATCGTCCCGATAGCCGGTTTGCACATTGTATCGATTTCCAATATAGGTAAACACACAGATCAACAGAATCAGCACGTAGTTGATCAGCCATCGTCGCGATATCATCGGGCTACCGCGGGCCATTATCGTTTCCTTCTGACTAACCAGGTGCGCAACCCGATACCAAATAATACCACCGGTAATATCAACAGAAATCCGAAACTGATAGCCAGTTGGGCTGTTCGAGAAAGGTCCAGACGGGTGTCCGGTGCTGGACGAGGATTAATCGCGATCAGGTTGTCATCGTGACTTAACCAATTGACTAGATTGATGCCAATATCGAGATTAGCGCCATTGCCAAGGTACCGATTGGATATAAAATCGGCATCGCCGACCACGGCAATACGTTGATTAAAAATGTCGCCCTGCTCGTTACTCCGGCTTTTACTCAAGGTGATTCCCAGGTTGAGCGGGCCGTTACGCTCATCGTTATTATCGCCATTGTAAATCTTGCCCTGTATCGGGCCGGTTTCATTCCAGCTGGATTCGCTGCTGGTCAAAAAACTCTGCTGTTGCCAGGCCTCACTATCGCCGTGGTATTCAAGTCCTTGCGCCTGCGGGAATAGAGAAACAACATCGATATTCTCAGTAATCGAATGTCGGGGATAATTAGCTACCAGGGCAAAATCGACCCGGTCTAGACCAAGCAGTTGGCTGTTTGGGTCAACGACTATACCCGGCAGGAAATCGATCGAGATTAAATCGGCTACAGGCTCCAGCCCATCGATGGTTTGGTCCGGGTCGGCCAGCCAGAGCAGGTTTCCACCGGATTCCAGATATGCTCTGAGTAAATCTACTTCGCCGGGTAATAACGGTACTTTCGGGCTTGCCAGAATCAGTACATCGGTATTTTCGGGAATGCTGTTAGTCAGGGTTAAATTCAGATTTTCGACTGTAAAGCCCTTACCGGCAAGTTGCCCGGCAAAACTGCTGAAGTCGTAATTAGCCTGTTTGTAAGGGTTACGTTCACCGTGTCCCTGCAGGAATACCAGCCAGCGCTCGCCTCGTCGCATCAGGCGTTGAATCGCATTGGTAATGTTGGATTCGGTTATCTGGCTAACTTTTTCCTGTCGAGCTTCGAATTCGATCAGGCTCTCACCATCGAAACGTATGTCATGTTTACTTAACAGATCGGGGCGCAAATCCGGATTGATACTTTCGAATTGTATGAGCGGTTGCTGTCGTACATATCGATCAAACAGTTGCGCCATAACGGCTTTATTTTCGTTATTAGGCGAGACAAACAGAGTGATCTTTAGCGGTGAATTAATAGCCTGAACCAGGCGAATGGATTCCTCGGAAAGGCTGTTACGTGCATTCTTGCTCAGATCAATACTGATAGGATTCAATTGAGTAAGCCAGGCCAGTATACCAATGCTAATGGCAAACAATCCCAGAAACAGGTTCGACTGCAGTTTTATCTGCCTGCGAACTTTATCGTTAATAATCAAAGCAGGCGCTCCCGGTCAAGTTGGCGTACGGTAAGCACAAGAAATGTAACCATTAGTAACAGGTAATACGCGATATCAGCCGTATCAAAGATGCCTTCGAGCAATTTCTGGTGGTGCCGTAATAGCGATAGATAAGCGACCACAGTCTGTCCGCCTCCAAGGGTATCTCCTAGCCAGTCGATCATCCATAACATCAGCAATGCGCCGAATGTACTGACGGCGGCGATCGTCTGGTTTTGAGTCAGGCTGGACAGATATAGGCCGATTGCGGCAAAGGAACCCAGCAATAGCAACATGGATAGATAAATGGAAAATAATTTGCCGAGATCCGGTGTGGTGCCGAGATAAAGCGATAATGGCATCAGCATTAGCAGCGTGACGAGAATAAATATGAAGAAAAACAGACCGAGGAATTTGCCAAGTACAATTTCGGTCATGCTTATAGGGGATGAAATCAACAGCGTCAGGGTGCCGTTTCGCTTTTCTTCGGCAAAACTGCGCATAGTAATTATCGGCATAATCATCAACAGGATAATCGCACTGAGCTGAAACATTGGTGCTACGACGATATCGGTAACACCGGGGGTGTTTTGCAAATGAATCAACTGGGGCTGTAGCATGAAAAAGCTGTCGATCTGGGCAAGAAACATATATCCCAGCAACCCCTGCAAAACCCCCATTATTACCCAGGCCAGAGGTGACAGAAACATGGTTTTGAGCTCGTGTCGGGCTATTGTGGATATCATGCTTCGACAACTTCTTCAGCAGCGGCTCGAGGATGTTGTGTGAGCTCTATGAACAAGTCTTCTAACGATTGCTGGTCGGGCGTGAGTTCGAACAGGCCCCAGTCATTCTCTACCGATTGTCGCACGATAAGTTCTGCCGGTGAATGGGTATCAAAGAATAAATGGAACCGTTGTTCATCTTTTTGTTCGACATGGCTGACGTGTTCAAGTTGTTGCAGTGTTCGAGTTGTGGGCGGGCGTCTCAATGCGACCGCAACGCTATTTCCGTTGCCCCGATTCAAGGCTTCAATCGAGGCGTTATAGATCAGCTCTCCTTCGCGAATAATTTGTACCCGATCACAGGTGGCCTGCACTTCCGAGAGAATATGTGTCGATAGAATGACACTGCGATCCTGGCCAAGGTTTTTTATCAGGCTTCGGATTTCACGAATCTGTATCGGGTCGAGTCCGACTGTCGGCTCGTCCAGAATGACCACCGGTGGGTTATGTATTATCGCCTGGGCAATGCCGACGCGTTGCTGATAACCTTTCGATAGATTGCCAATCAATCGATTGCCGACTTCTTCCAGTCCGCAGGATAGTTTAACCTGGTTAACAGCATCTTCCAGTTCTGCTCGATTGACACGGCGTAACCTGGCGCAATAAAGCAGGTACTCGTCGACTGTGGCATCTCGGTATATCGGTGGGTGCTCTGGCAGGTAACCGATTTGTTGTTTGGCCTCACGGGGTGACTCGAGTATATCAAAACCACTAATACTCACCCGGCCTTCACTCGGCGCAAGGTTACCGGTGATGATTTGCATTGTGGTGGATTTTCCGGCCCCATTTGGGCCTAGAAAGCCGAGTACTTCTCCGGCCTTCAGAGAAAAGCTCAGATGATTGATGGCGCAATGTGTCTGGTAGAAACGGGAGAGATTTTCAACCTCGATTAAAGCTGTTGGTTGCATATGCCGGTCATCTAAAAAGGTGCTTTATGATACTGATATGGCGCGGATATTAAAGGGGGTGTTTGATTGAATCAGAAGCCTAGCTATGACATCCGCAGAATAGGCAAGTTTCACTCAAAAAAAACCGGCAATAGCCGGTTTTATTAAAAAATCTCTGAATCTGGAAAAATCTACTTAATTTTGGCTTCCTTATATTCAACATGCTTGCGAATTACAGGATCGTATTTCTTAAACACCAGCTTGTCCGGTGTATTCTTCTTGTTCTTGTCGGTGGTGTAATAGTGGCCTGTGCCAGCGGTTGAAACCAGTTTTATTAAATCTCTCATAATCTGCCTCTAACATTTTTCGCCGCGTTTACGCATGTCTGCAATGACTGCGTCGATGCCGTTTTTGTCGATGATACGCATACCTTTGGTGGACAGGCGCAGTTTAACCCAGCGATTTTCTGAATCGACCCAGAATTTGTGCGTATGCAGGTTCGGCAGGAAACGGCGACGAGTTCTATTATTCGCGTGTGAAACATTGTTTCCGGTAACAGGTTTTTTACCTGTGACTTGACATACCCGGGACATGTTGAGACTCCGTATAAATAGCGGGATTGCTTTAAGGGCGCGAACTCTACCAGAAGGATCGCTTGTATTCAAGCACTGAAGGTTTCGTTTTGTGATGTAATTCAGTGCTTTGGCATTTCCTTTTGGGAGGCGCTCAGGATACTATGTGCCGCGTTAAATTGTCACGAGCAGGGCACTGATGGACATCGTTTTTATACGCGAATTGCAGGTCGAGACTGTCATCGGCATTTACGATTGGGAACGCAAGATCCGGCAGGTTATCAGTCTTGATATCGATATGGCAACCGATATCAAGAAAGCAGCCGCGAGCGACGATATCGACGATACTCTGAGTTACAAAACGGTGGCAAAGCGCCTGATCGCATATATTGAAGAAAGCGAATTCGAACTGGTTGAAGCCCTGGCGGAGAAAATTTGCGCCATCATACGCGAAGAATTCAAGGTACCCTGGGTTCGTCTGACTTTGCACAAACCCGGTGCCGTGAGGGGATCGAGGTCGGTCGGTGTCATCATTGAGCGCGGTGAAAAGCCACAATGAGTGCGTCCGTATTTATTGGTCTGGGCAGTAACGTGGATCCCGAAGTTAATATTCGAAAGGCAGTCACCGCGATGCGGCTGGTTTTCCTTACACTGAAGCTTTCACCGGTTTACCAGTCTAAAGCGGTTGGTTTTACAGGGCATGATTTTCTGAATCTGGTAGCGACCTTTGAAACAGACAAACCGGTACAGCAAATTGTAGCCGAGATGCGCCAGATAGAAGACGACCTCGGTCGGGACCGAAGTCAGTCGCGATTTTCAGCCCGTCCTATCGACCTTGATTTGCTGCTGTACGGCAATCTGGTGTTAAATCAGGCAGATATCAGAATTCCGCGTCAGGAAATATTACGTAGCGCGCATGTATTAAAGCCGTTGCAGGATCTGATAGGCGATTTCTTGCACCCTGTTACCGGGCAGAGCTATGGTCAGCTCTGGCGGGACATGGTAGATTGGGCGCCGAGACTAGACGTTGTGGATTTGTTGCTGGATTAAGTTATTCGCTGAGTATAGAGCCTAAGGCTTGCACCAGTGTCTGGCATTCCTGTTCAGTGCCGACACTGATTCGCAGGCAGTTTTCGATGCGCGGCGAGTTAAAATGACGTACCAGAATTCCGTTTTTTTTGAGTGCATGATATAGGTCGGCAGCCGCAATTTTCTCATGTTCAACAAAGACAAAGTTGCTTTTCGACGGATAGACCCGAAAACCTGACAAGCTCAGTTTGGAGCAGAGTCGTTCACGATTTTCTATGATCTGCCGGTTACATTTTTCAAAGTAACCCTGATCTTCGATCGACGCAATCGCTACAGCGCTGGCTAGCTGGCCTATCGGGTAAGAATTGAAGGAATTTTTAACGCGATTCAAAGCTTCGATCAACCCGGCGTGACCCAGTGCATAACCCAGTCTGATACCGGCCAAACTACGTGACTTGGAAAAAGTCTGTACTACCAGCAGATTATCGTATTCATCGACAAGTGAATGCGCCGAGTCGGTACCAAAGTCGACATAGGCTTCGTCGATAATGACAACAGCCTGAGTTTTTTCAATGATTTCACGTATGGCCGTGAGTGGTAATGCGATACCGGTCGGTGCGTTAGGATTAGGTAGAATGATACCGCCGTTTGTCCGATCGTAGTCACGGGTATTAATATTTAAATCATCGTCCAGTTCGATTTTTTCAAAGGCGATGTCGTAAAGAGCGCAATAGACTGGATAAAAACTGTAACTGATGTCCGGGAAAAGCAATGGTGTTGCCTGCTTGAAAAATGCCTGAAAAGCATGCGCCAGAACCTCGTCCGAGCCATTGCCGATAAAAACCTGATCAACCGACAAATCGTGGCGACTGGCCAGTAGTCGGCGTAAATCAATCGACTCAGGGTCCGGGTAACGGCGTAGAAAATCTATGTCGTAATGCTTAATTACCCGGGCCACCGCAGGCGATGGAGGGTAGGGGTTCTCATTAGTATTCAGCTTGATATATTGTTGATCCTGCGGTTGCTCGCCGGGGGTATACGGGTCGAGACGTCGAACGGTATCGCTCCAGTAGGGGTTCATATCGGTCTGCCTCATACACTCTGTAATAAACGGCCGCCGTCAATGCGAATAACTGCTCCGGAGATAAATTCGCTGTCAATCAGAAACATCACTGCTTTGGCGATCGATTCGGGGTCTCCTGTGCGTCGCAGCGGGATTTTTTTCAATAAGGCCTGCTGTGCCTCTGATTCTGCGGTATCGCCTTGTTGTGGCCACAATATGGCGCCCGGCGCGATGCCGTTGACACGAACTTCCGGTGCGAGCTCAAGTGCGAGTGATTTTACCAGCATCTGGTTTGCAGCCTTGGCACAACAATACAGGCTGTGGTTCTTTAAAGGCATGTCTGCATAAATATCGAGCATGTTGATGATAGTACCTTGATTTTGTTTTAATGTGGGATAGCATGCCTGCGACAAAAACAGAGGTGCCTGAAAATTGCTACTCATCAAATCCTGCCAGTGTTGCGGCATGATTCCACCAATCGGTGTCGGGTAAAAACTTGAGGCATTATTGACCAAAATATCGAGTCTTCCAAAGGCTTCGGTGGCGTTTTTCGCTAATTTGAGCGGTGAATCGATATCACTCAGATCAGCCTGAAGCGTTTTAACCGAGTTGGCGCGACCCGCATTCAGTTCCTGCGCAAGCGTATCAGCGGAAGCGCCAGAATTGCGGTAATGAATAATGAGATTTGCACCGTTTTCGTGTAGAGTGCGGGCGATTTGTGCGCCGATTCGATTTGCGGCTCCGGTAATCAGAGCGGATTTTCCAACAAGCAACATGTAACGTGGGTTATCAAAAGAGTGGCATCATATCATCATCAGGAACAGACGCTAGCGCAATTGCCTCAACCCGGCCCGGCCGAAGTTCTACATAGTAGCAAGCTGATTGATTTGATCGTCAACGAGATAAGCCAAAGTGGCGGCGTAATTCCCTTTAATGAATACATGAATCATCTGCTTTATGCACCCGGTCTGGGCTATTATAGTGCCGGTTTGAGCAAATTTGGCAAGCCCGGCGATTTCGTGACTTCGCCGGAAATTTCCCCTCTGTTCGGTCGCGTGCTTGGCAATCAATGTCAGCATTTATTTGACCAGGGTTGCCCGTCTTGCATCCTTGAATTCGGTGCAGGTAGTGGTAAGCTCTGCGAACAGATCTTCAGAAAGCTTGAAGACCTTGACAGCTATTATATTCTGGAGCCGAGCGCCGATTTACGCGATCGGCAACAGGAATATTTAAAAGAAAACCTGGCAATTGAAGTATTTGAGCGGATCAGCTGGCTGGAAAGATTACCGAATGATTTCAGTGGCGTCGTGCTGGCTAACGAAGTACTCGATGCGATGCCGGTTAATCGGTTGTACAAGAAGGGAAAGTGGATCGAATTAGGTGTAACTTTTGATGACGGCAGATTTTGCTGGGCCGATTACTCGGATAGCGGTGCGGCGGTCGAACTGATAAAGGTAATCGATCAGCAGTACGGGCCATTAGTAGACGGGTATGCGACCGAAATCAATTTGAATTATCTGCCCTGGTTAAGATCGATCAGTGAATCCAGTCATCAACTGGTGGTTCTGTTAATCGACTATGGCTACCCGCAGTCACAGTATTACTGTACAGACAGGCACAAGGGCACTCTGCTATGCCATTACCATCACCGTGCGCATGACGATGTATTTATATTGCCTGGTCTGCAGGATGTCACGGCGTCCGTCGATTTTGATGCAGTTGCCGATGCAGCAATTGCCAGTGGCTTTGAATTGGCAGGACTGGTAAGCCAGTCACAGTTTCTGCTGGAAAACGGGCTGCTCGACGAGGTCGGGTTTAGCGACAGTAGCGATGATACACTGGCACGGTTAGATCTGGCCCAGCAGATAAAAACCCTGACTCTGCCCGATGAGATGGGTGAAAAATTCAAGGTGATGGGTTTGACTAAAAACCTCGAAATCGAACTAACTGCACTAAAAAGTAAAAGGTAGCGACCATGGATCTGATTCAGATTATTATACTGGCTATTGTCCAGGGTTTAACCGAGTTTTTACCAATATCAAGCTCGGCGCATTTGATTCTGGTGCCGCTGGTTTTAAAGTGGCCCGATCAGGGCTTAGCATTTGACGTTGCAGTGCATGTCGGCTCACTGATTGCAGTTTTGTATTATTTTCGAAAGACCGTTCGATCATTGCTTCAGGCATGGTTCGGCAGTTTGATGGGTGGTAAAGCTAGCGACGACAGTCGGTTGGCCTGGTGGGTAATATTTGCCACTATTCCTGCGGTTATTTTCGGCTATATATTCAAAGGAGCGATCGAAACCGAGTTGCGCTCACCCTGGGTGATCGCGACAACAACCATCGCTTTCGGATTGCTGCTTTTGCTGGCCGATAAAGTTGTGTCAGGGCGACGTGACGAAACGCAACTGCGATTGTTTGATGTTATTGTCATTGGACTTTTTCAGGCTATTGCACTGATTCCGGGTACTTCCCGGTCCGGCATTACGATGACCGCTGGATTGTTTCTTGGTATGAGCCGTCGCGCAGCGGCACGCTTTTCCTTTTTATTGTCGATGCCGCTAATAGTTGCCGGCGGTACGCTGCTAACCCGCGATCTGATTCAATCATCGATCCCTGTCGACTGGACTGCATTACTGATTGCAGTCGTTTTATCGGCCCTGAGCGCTGGTCTTTGTATTCATCTGTTTTTAAACTTAATCGATCGTATTGGTATGATGCCATTTGTGATTTATCGATTAGTGCTCGGATGTTTATTGATTGTTTTATTGATTTGATGGTCATGCCGACCACACAACGGTGGCATTTTCGCAAACTCTGGTATGCCTGTGGTCTCGGATTGTTAGTGCTGGTGGCGGTGCTGTCACTGATGCCGGTACCGGAGGGAATCACAGGAAATGACAAAATCGCACATATTTTTATATATGCCTTTTTATCGAGCTGGTTTAGCCTCATCGTAATTCGGCGTGAGTCATTGTGGTGGGTGTTGATCGGTTTAATTGCGTATGGATCATTAATGGAATTTTTACAGAGTTTGACTGATTATCGCTCGGCAGAAATTGCCGATGCAATAGCCAATAGTATGGGTGCCACCATCGGTCTGGCATTTCATTTTACACCCTTGCGTCACTGGCTATTCAGAATTGATAATTTTCTATCTGGATCGTCGTAGGGAGTTTTTTTCTGCCTTGATTAGATTCAGTCGATAATCACGGATAGCATCTCCCAGTTCCCGACCCTGTAACCCCTTTTGTTTGATGGGTGATATATCAACCCGGGCTAGAATATCGGCGAGTGCGGATAGATATTCCACCTGCGGATAAGGAATGTTATCAAATTTTTTGCGACCCCTGGCATCGGCGAGACAGGCATTGAGCATTTTCCTGAATCTCTCGGGTTTGCGAAATATGTCGACTCTGCTAAAAAAATTTAACAGTGTTGTCGCTTTGAGTTCAAAGGCCCGGTGTACGTGCGTGTGGTACTCAGTGGTTATTAAAGCCAATTCTGTATGTGCTTTTGGAATTTTCAATCGTTGACAAAGGGCTTTTACCCGTTTGATACCACGGGCCTCATGGCCATGGTGACCAGGCAGTATTTCCTTCGGCGTGGTTGCCTTTCCCAGGTCATGCATCAATACGGCAAAGCGTGTCTCATTGTCGAAGCCGAGGTCGGCGCTTTTTTGCAACGCCATCATGACGTGCACACCGGTATCCACTTCCGGGTGATGTTTAGCAGTTTGTGGTATGCCGTAAAGGGCATCGATTTCCGGGTATAGATAATCTAATACCGAGCAGTCGCGTAAAGTCTGAAAAAAAATAGATGGATTGGCTTCGTCAAGCGCGCGCGAGGTTTCGAACCAGACACGCTCGGCAACCAACGTATCGAGTTCTCCCGACTTACCGATTTGGCGAATCAGATCGCTTGTTTCTTCAGCCAGTTTGAACCCCAGGCTATGAAACCGTGCCGCAAAACGGGCTACGCGTAAAACCCGGACCGGGTCTTCGCTAAAGGCGTCGGATACATGGCGAAGCACGCGTGTTTTAAGGTCTTTTTGCCCGCCATAAGGATCGATAATTTCACCATACTTATCTTCTGCCATCGCATTAATGGTAAGATCACGGCGCATTAAATCCTGCTCGATGGTAATGTCAGCCTGTGTATTGAATTCAAAGCCGTGATAGCCGGGAGCAGTTTTGCGTTCGCAGCGGGCAAGTGCGTACTCCTGTCTGGTATCAGGGTGAAGAAATACCGGGAAGTCCTTACCGACAGATTTGTATCCTTTTGCCAGCATTTGTTCGACGGTAGCGCCGGTTACAACCCAGTCGATATCTTTGCACGCAATGTTTAGCAGGCGATCACGTACGCAGCCGCCAACGCGATAGATTTTCATGGTTCAGATTTAGAAGCCCGGGAGTTTACCGGGTAATCCCTCCGAAACCGGTCGTAGAATTTTTTATTGCCGAACCGGTTACCTTTGTCTTCTAGATAATACCGTAAACTGGTTTGGCAAAGTTCTCCTTTATTGCATATATTGGGCGTTTGTAGCGAGCGGTAATTGTCCATCGTAAAGAGTTTACCGGGCAGGTTTTGCAATAGCATAGCCTGTAGTTTTGACATGCCATTACCCAGCGGCCAGACCCGACAGGATGATCCGTTAGCCTTAATAATCAGCTCGATTATTTGCTGTAAGGTAAACACTTCCGGTCCGCAAACGGTAAAACGTTTCGAATGCGTGCTGCGATCATCCAGTGAATTAACCATAAGATTTACCAGGTCACCTACATATACCGGCGCTAGTTTACTTTCAGGACAGGCCAGCGGAAATAGCGCTGGGCTAAGTTTTAAAATTGAAGCGAATCGATTGATAAACTGGTCGTGTTTACCATATACCACCGATGGTTGAAAACTGGTTACTTCCATATCTTTCTGGCCGAAAGTATGTAGCAGGTTTTCGCCTTCACCTTTAGTGCGCAAATACAGGCTGGAACCGGTTGCCTGATCGGCGCCCAGCGCGCTAATGTGGAGCAAGCGTCGAATATTATTACGAGCACAGGCAGCAACCAGTGACTTTATAAATTCGATATGAACTGCTCGAAAGTCGTTTGTCCGGCGTTCATGCAAAATGCCGATTAAATTAATTGCTGCATTCTGCCTCTGGCACAATTGACCGAGCTGCTCGCTGTCAAGAACATTGGCTTCTACAAGGTGAATATTCGGGTGTACTTTCAGCGCCTGATGGCGGTGTGGACGACGACAGGGGATGGTCACCTGAGAACCCTTGTTAGCCAGCGCAAAGGCGAGCTGATTGCCGATAAAACCGCTACCGCCCAATAGGATCAGCTTTTGATGAAGCATAGACATATTTTATTATCGGCTAGATTGTTGAACTTTGTGTTTTGAGGTGATGCTTCGTCGTGAACGTTTTCGCTGGCGGCTATCTTTTCCAGTATTTGGCCGGCCGGAATTATGTGATTTCGATTTCTTTAATTTCACCGGTGGTAATGGCTCCACGAGTATTTCGTTGCTGATTGCCATCGATGGTATAGAGCGTCGTATATAAGATTCAATATCGAGCAAATTCATCGCGTAATCTTCACAGGCGAAACTGATTGCATGACCGTAATTTCCGACACGAGCGGTACGACCGATACGATGCACATAGTCTTCGCCCAGCTCGGGTAAATCAAAATTAAAGACGTGAGTGACATCCGGAATATGTAAGCCGCGGGAGGCTACATCGGTAGCGACCAGAATAGAATATTCACCATTGTGAAATTTCTGTAGCAATTTTTCGCGTTTGTTCTGGTGGATGTCGCCTGAAATCAGCGCGGTTTTGTAGCCATTGCCTTCGAGGTATCCCCATACTTGAGTCGCCGCGTGTTTGGTGTTGATAAATATGATACTGCGGTCGGGATTCAGTTGTTTAATCAAGCCCAATAATAACGGGATTTTTTCGTGATTCGCCGGATGATAGATGCTTTGATCTATACGTTCTACCGCTGGCGAATCAGACTCGATTTTAACCAGTTGGGCCTGATTCATATGCTCGTAAGCCAATTCCATGACTTTGTGCGCCATGGTTGCCGAGAATAGCATACTAAGTCGCCTGGTTGGATCCGGCAAGCGCCTTAGCAGGAAGCGTACATCGGAAATAAACCCCATGTCGAACATGCGGTCAGCTTCATCAAGTACCATTGCTTCGACCGATTTCAAGTTATAGAGCTTTTGTTTGAAAAAATCGATTAATCGCCCGGGTGTACCGATCAAAATATCTACGGGTGACTCAAATTGGCGTTTTTGCTGTTCATAGGCTTTGCCACCGTAGCAGATAGCCAAT
This sequence comes from uncultured Gammaproteobacteria bacterium, assembly GCA_964651385.1. Taxonomy (GTDB): domain Bacteria; phylum Pseudomonadota; class Gammaproteobacteria. The sequence goes on from CAZYYM010000034.1 coordinate 23,580, forward strand.
GTCAGCGGTAATCCCGTGAGCAGATTAGTCGCGTCTTTGTGTATCTGGATAGCCAGTTCTCTGGTAGGCGCCAGGATTAATACCCGGGGCTTTCCGGGGGCGGTATTATCGGTACCTGCATCAAACAGTCTTTGCGCACAGGCAAGTAGAAATGCCAGCGTTTTGCCGGTACCGGTCTGGGCTTGACCGGAAACGTCTTTGCCTTTCAATAACAAAGGCAGGGATTCTGCCTGGATTGGTGTGCATTGGCTGAAACTAAGGGATTTCAGGGCATTTTGCAGGCGGGGGTCAAGCGCTAGCGAACTGAAATGTGTATCGGTTAAGTGTTGTTCGCTCATTAATTTGATCTACGTAAATGCCTGAAATACAAAAAGCTATGGTAGCAAATTGTAAAAATCTCTGCTGACTCATTTGAAATGGACTGGAGGTGGCCATATATATCAGTGTCGGGAACATTTGTGGGTTGGAGTGATGCGAAAACGGGCCTACTATCGGATATTGACAGTTAATTCTGATCGGACTAAATTGTCGGTCTACTTGATGAGCCGCAGGGCCGGAGAAACGCGTGAGTGATAATATTGTACATCTTTCAGACGATAGTTTTGAATCTGACGTATTGCAGGCGGAAGGCCCTGTATTAGTAGATTACTGGGCTGAATGGTGTGGCCCCTGCAAGATGATTGCCCCCATTCTTGAGGAAATTGCCGATGAATATGATGGTCGTGTAACCATTGCCAAGTTGAACATTGATGATAATGCCGGCACACCGCCGAAGTATGGTATTCGCGGTATTCCGACGCTGATGTTATTCAAAGGCGGGGCTGTCGAAGCAACCAAGGTGGGTGCCTTATCAAAATCTCAGCTAACCGCATTTATCGACAGTAATATTTAATTCACTCAATTTAAATTTCGGGGTCGTTTATAAAAGTGGACGACCCCGATTTACTGTGCTAGTCTCTATTCAATAGTTGCCGCGTTCTGATCGGTAGCTCCCAAAACATAAAGCGAATTCAAACCAAATCCAGATTAATTTCTGTTCGACCATTCGTACGAATTATTCCTCTAAATTTTCCTCTTGTGCTTTTAAATTATGAATCTTAGTGACCTGAAGCAAAAATCTGTCCCCGAGCTAATCGATCTGCTCAAATCGATGGGCGGTGATCATTCTTCCCGGATGCGTCGACAGGACATTATTTTCAGTATTCTGAAAGCCCAGGCCAAAAAAGGCGAAGATATTTTTAGCGAAGGTGTACTCGAAATATTACAGGACGGATTCGGTTTTTTACGGTCTGCCGATAGTTCCTATCTGGCCGGTCCGGACGATATATACGTATCGCCCAGCCAGATTAGACGTTTTAATCTACGTACTGGTGATACTATTAGCGGCAAGATTAGACCACCAAAGGATAACGAGCGCTATTTTGCCTTATTAAAAGTTGATGAAATCAATTTTGATGCACCGGACAATGTTAAACACAAGGTTCTATTTGAAAATCTGACGCCGTTACATGCCGAAAGTCGACTCAAGCTCGAACGCGGAAACGGCAGTACTGAGGATATTACTGCCCGTATCATCGACCTGGTGTCGCCTATCGGCAAAGGTCAACGCGGCCTGGTGGTATCTCCACCCAAAGCCGGTAAAACTTTGATGTTACAAAATATCGCACAGAGTATAGTGGGCAATCACCCCGACTGTTATCTGATCGTACTGCTGATCGACGAACGTCCTGAAGAGGTAACCGAAATGGCCCGTATGGTGCGTGGTGAAGTCGTCGCCTCTACCTTTGATGAACCCGCAAGTCGTCATGTACAGGTGGCCGAGATGGTAATAGAAAAGGCCAAGCGCCTGGTTGAGCACAAGCGCGATGTGGTCATATTACTTGACTCGATTACTCGTCTGGCGCGTGCCTATAACACTACTATCCCGTCATCGGGTAAAGTGTTAACCGGTGGTGTCGATGCCCATGCATTACATCGTCCGAAGCGTTTCTTCGGCGCGGCTCGAAATATCGAGGAAGGCGGCAGTTTGACCATACTGGCGACTGCGTTAGTGGAAACCGGTTCCAAGATGGATGAAGTTATTTACGAGGAATTTAAAGGTACCGGTAATATGGAAATTCACCTCGATCGGCGTATATCCGAAAAACGCGTATTCCCGTCGATCAATATCAATCGTTCCGGTACGCGTCGCGAGGAATTGCTAATCGACCAGGAAGAATTACAAAAGGTCTGGATATTACGTAAATTCCTGCATTCGATGGACGAACTTGAGGCGATGGAATTTGTGCTCGGTCGCATGCAGAACAGTAAAACCAATATCGAATTTTTCGATCAGATGAAAAAATAATATGGCGCTGGTTCATTCATTTGAACCGGTAATAGGTTGTAATCCCCGTATTCTAATTCTGGGCAGTATGCCGGGTGTGGTCTCTCTGCAGGCCGTGCAATATTATGCCAACCCGCGTAATGCATTCTGGCCGATTATGGCCGCACTTTTCAATATTGATATTGACTGTGACTATCAGCATCGTATCGAGCAGATCAGCCATCTGCCGCTCGTGCTGTGGGATACCATTAAAGCCTGCCACCGCGAAGGCAGCCTCGATTCGAATATCCAGAAGCATCAACTGGAAGCCAATAATATTCCTTCATTGTTGGAACAATATTCTGAAATAGGTCTGGTCGCGTGCAACGGTGCTACTTCAGAAAAATACTTTAATCAACTGGTGAAACCTGAACTGTCAGAAAATCAGGTTGTTGTTGTAAGGCGTTTGCCATCGACCAGCCCCGCTAACGCAACTATGACATTTAGCCAGAAGCTTTCAAACTGGCGGTCAATACTGGATTACTTGTAACGCATCAGGGCTTCAACATTTCCTGGCGAATATAGGCTAGCTCGGCATTGTCGTTATATATGACCTTGCCATTATTAAGCGACAATCCCATAGCATCCCAGAAACTGTCGAGTTCTTTCGGGGTGGGGTTGGATCTCATTTTTTTGTACAGAGCAATCAGTACCGGGACTCCAGTAGCGCGGTCACCCGATTCAAAAATCACCAGAGCGTTGTCTACACTAGTCTTCATCGAATAGCTATCGTCGAGAATACCGCGTAATGCATCTCTCAAACTTTGTTTGTTGTGGCTTCGTTTCCTGATTTCAACGTCGGCGAGCATGCAAAATAGTGCGCCGCCCCAGTAGGTTCTTCCCCAGCTTGGGGTATGATCGAGACCTTTATCCCCCGTTGCTGGCAGGCCCTGATGCATGCGCGTAAGAAAACCTTTCCAGACGAAGTCTTCGCTAAGCTGGCCTGCCTGTGCTCGTGCTACGGACTCAACATAGGTTGCCAGTCCTTCCAACAACCAGCGTTGATTGCGCGGCACGTCGGCCATTGCCAGATGGACCATTTCATGCACCATAATCCAGTCACGGCGCAATACTTCGGGCGTTATGTCTTCGCCGATGACCAGTCGTAACGACGGCGAAACACCACCAAACGCCTGCCCGAATCGGACCCTGTTACCATCGGTGACTTGCATGTCGAGACGCACTTTGTCGACTGGGAAACGACCGTAATAATGTTGTACCGCTTGCGCAGAATAAATCACCCAGTTGAGTAATATGTCTTTCTTACCCAATAAAACCTTATCCCTGATTGAGACATCTAGCTGGCTATCGCCAATTACAACACCAAACGTGGTTTTGTCCAGTGTGGAAATATTGACCCTGACCAGCACGGGATTGGCCGAACCAGAGGTGTTGACAAAAAGCAGAGCGAATACTATCAGCCTAATGGTTAACGGTAAAACATCCATAGCGAGCTTCACTTTTTCGGGAAACCGTCAAAATGCGGCGCCAGCGCACAATCATCGTACCATACGGCTCGGTCTTTCCAGAATATATTGTCCTGCGGCGTAATTTTCGGGTTTTCCGATAGGCCACCGGCGGGAATGATTAATTTGCCGCTGCTAGCACTGAGGTAAGGTACCAGAGAGCCGCAATGTGTACAGAAGGCTTTTGAAATTATACCAGGCTCGTCCGGATCGAATCGTTTGATCAAGTCCACACCGGATAGCCATTCTATCCTATCCTTGCTGGTAAAAATATTTGAAGCATGGGCACTGCCGGTGGAGCGCCTGCATTGACTGCAATGGCAAAGATGAAATACCTCGAATGGTCCGCGTACCTGATATTGAACCTGACCACACAAACAGCCACCATGGAATAGATCGCGCATAACAGCCTCCAGTGAATTTAAAGATTGAGTTGCTGACTTTGTATTAGTCGGTTAATCATGTCGTCAAAATGTTTTTCATGCACGTTGGCAAAAGCCAGGCGAATATATTTTTCCTGATCCCGGCCGAAATAACTGCCGGGCAGGCTGACCAGCTTGAAATGTTCAATTAAAGCCTTAACCACGTTGCGCGAAGTCGTTTTAAATGGATGTTCGACATAGGCGAAATAAGCGCCGGCACAAATCAGTCGATAGTTCAGTTCGGGATGTCCAAAAGCCTGTTTGATACAAACCGCACGTTGCTGTAGTTCGGCGGCTTTTTCGAGTTTCCAGTCGTGTAGATGTTCGAGTCCGTATAGCGCCGCGAGCTGACCGATATGCGGTGCACTAATGGCTGTACAGTCCTGAACCTTTTTCATCTGTTCGATTAACTCAGAGCCGGTAGCGACGGCGCCGGTTCGGTGGCCTGTCAGGCTGAACACTTTTGAAAAGCTGTATAAGTGGACCAGGGTATTCCGCCATTCGGGGTCGCTGAAGAGGTTATGCGGGGGTGTACTATCGTCGATAAAGTCGCGATAGGTTTCATCAATAATTAATGCAATACCCTGCTGCCTGGCCAGGCGGTAAAAAGCGTCAATCGTTTCCGTGCTGTATACCGAGCCAGTGGGGTTATTCGGTGTTACCAGCACAATCGCCTTGGTACGTTGATTGATCAAGTCGGCTGCTTCATCAACATCAGGCGCAGCGGTTTCGGCATTGAATGACAGGTATCGTGTTGTTATACCCCGTATAGACAACCACATCTGATGGTTGAAGTAACAGGGTAGGGGTAGGATGACTTCGTCTTTTTCAGCACATAAAGTATCAATCACCGAACAAAAGGCCTGATTGCAGCCAGCCGTAATGATGAGATCATCCGGCCTGCAGTCACCCTGGTATCTTTGCCTGATATTTTTTGCAAGGGCCTCGCGTAATGGCGCGATACCACTGATATCGGTGTAAGTAGCCCCTTCACCGCGAGCAATTGCTGCGGCGATGTGTTCGAGTAATGACTGTGGTGGCAGATGCGCCGGAACTGCCTGGCACATGTCGATCAGCTCTGGCGCCTGTTTATCTTTTACCCAGGACCAGGCTTCGGCTATCGGAGCAGCAGCGCAGTCGAGCACATTCGGGTTATAATTCATTCGTAAATCCACGTTTACTATGGACCGATAATATTGAATTCGATGCCCCAAAGCGAGCATTGCTGTCATAGTGGTTCACAGATAGTGCATCATAATTGAATCGATTAGACAACTGGAGAAAAAAATGAAGTATTTACACACGATGGTACGGGTGCATAACCTGGAAGGCTCTCTTGCATTTTTTTGCGGGCTGTTAGGGCTTGTAGAGACAGATCGATATGTCGACGAAGCCGGGCAGTTTACGCTGGTCTATTTGGCCGCGCCTGCGGATAGAGATCAGGTCGAACGTGAAAGAGCGCCTATGCTCGAATTAACCTATAACTGGGATGGAGAGGTCTATCAGGGGGGACGTAACTTTGGTCATCTCGCTTATGAAGTCGACGATGTCTATGCCATCTGCCAGAAAGCGCTGGATCTTGGTGTTACTCTGAATGTTCCGCCTAAAGATGGCCGCATGGCTTTTTTTCGATCACCCGATAATATCTCCATTGAACTGCTTCAGAAAGGCGCCGCGCTGCCACCAACAGAACCCTGGGCCTCCATGCCAGTGCAGGGTGAATGGTAGATCAGCGCTATTCCGATGATCTGAGTTAAGATTTGCTGTCCAGTATTTTTAATATAGTCGCGCCGGTGTTCCTGGTTGTAGCGGCTGGCTACCTGGTTGTACGACTGAAATGGTTTTCCAGTGTGCAGATCGATAGCCTCATGCGATTCGCCGTCCTGATCGCAATTCCCTGTCTGCTTTTCAAGGCAACCTCGACAATCGATCTTGCATCCGCATACAACTGGCGAATGCTGTTGAGTTACTACCTGGCTGCTATTGTGAGCTTTGCCGTAAGCTATCAGGTGATACATCGGATATTTTCGAAACGCGCAGGCGAGTCGGTTGCTGCCGCTTTTGGTGCATTGTTCTCCAATCTGGTGTTACTCGGCCTGCCGATATCAGAACTTGCCTGGGGAAACGAAACGATGGCTCCGAATTTTGCACTGGTATCGATTAATGCGCCGATCTGTTATCTGATCGGAATAACGACCATGGAATATCTGCGCGCCGATGGCCGCAGTGCTTCGGAAACCATTTCTGTTGTTATCGGGGCCATGTTTCGCAACAGTTTGATGATTGGAATAGCTCTCGGATTCCTGGTTAATTTCGGTCATATTACGCTGCCATCGGCGTTGATTTCTAGCATTGATCTGCTGGCGCGGGCCTCTTTACCGGTTGCCCTGTTTGCCCTGGGCGGTGTTTTAACGCGCTATGCTATGTCGGATTCGATGGGAGAAGCGGGCCTGATATCAATACTCTCGCTGGTGCTTCAACCCGCATTGACCTGGTGGCTGGCAGTGCAGTTCGATCTCGATAATCAGGTCACACGCTCGATTGTATTAATGTCAGCAATGGCGCCTGGATTGAATGCGTACCTGTTTGCCAGTATGTACAATCGCAGTCTGGATGTAGCCTCTAATACGGTAATGCTGGCAACAACTTTATCGGTATTTAGTGTCAGTATGTGGTTACTGGCATTGCAGGCATATAGCTGATG